>JAUZEU010000703.1 GCA_030838885.1 Bryobacterales bacterium
CACGGGCGTGCCGCCGCAGCTTATATGACCGGCATGGAAGTGTACAGGACAGCCGGGGCGGATCTGAAGCTCGGAGTATCGGGCGACCAGGTCATTGCAAATGCGATTGGCAGTCAGACAAAACTTCCGTCTTTGGAAGTCGGACTGGAAGAAGCGCGCATGGCGGGCAATTGCGACAACGGTTACTCCTGCGCTTACGCTTATAATCTCGCCTGGAAGACCGAAACTCAGCCGCTGCCTCCGATTTCCAATCCCCGCAACCTTTTTGAACGGCTTTTTGGCACGGATATCGTGGAGGCGCCCGCCGCACATGCGCGCCGTCTGGCGATGCGGAAGAGCATTCTGGATCAGGTTTTGGGCGATACCCAGAAGCTGGAATCGAACCTCGGCACAGTGGATCGCCGCAAGCTCGACGAGTATTTCACGTCCGTTCGCGAGATCGAACAGCAGGTGGAGCGCTCGGAAAGGGACGGCATGGTGATCGATCCCGGTATCGAAAAGCCGTACGGCGTCCCGCCCGAGTTCCCCGATTATTTCCGCCTCATGACTGACATGATGCTGGTTGCTTTCAAAGCCGACCTGACCCGCGTGGCTACCTGCATGATCGGACGCGAGGGTTCCACCCGCGCTTACCCGGAAATCGGAGTTCCCGATGGCCATCACCCGCTCACGCACCACATGGGCAATATGGCAATGCTCGACAAGGTTCGCGAGATCAACTCCCTGCACCTGAAGCTCTTTGCCGACTTCCTGGCGAAACTGAAGGCCACGAAGGAAGGCGATTCGAACCTGCTGGATCAGTCAATGATTATCTACGGCAGCGGCATTTCAGACGGTAATGTCCATACTCACGACCAGTTACCGACGATACTTGCAGGACGGGGCGACAACTTCCTGAGCCCCGGCCGTCACATCATTTACCAACGCGAAACACCTGTGGCCAATCTGTTCGCCACCATGGCTGAACGGATGGGCGTCCGGCCCGAGCATGTGGGCGATTCCACCGGCCGGCTTCCCGGCCTGTCCCTCAGCTAGGCGGCGGAACTGATGCAATTTAACGGTAAGCAACCGCTCGGCGTGGTCTACAACACGACCATGAACCGACCGGATGCAGCATTGACGCTCGCGCTGTTGTACGGTCTGACCGGCAAGCGTGAGGCCCGGATTGGGTCCATTTGTGTGAACGGGTCGGGCTTGGGAGCAGCTGTTTTTTGCGATGTTGTCTCGCGTTTCTATACTCCAGGCCCCCTGCGGAATGCCAATCAGACGCTTCCCCCCGGCCTCGCGTTGCAAGTTCCGCTGCCCCCCGACCCCCCGATGGTCAAACCGGCCATCGAACGCAAAAACGACAAGGGCGAGGTTCAGTATCCGCGCAGTCTGAGCAAAATCACCGATACTTCGCTTGCCGAAGCAGTGATCCGCAACGGGGTCATTTTCAACGCCGAAGCCGTGCTGATCCTGAGCGCGCCCGCCACTTACCTGGCGAAAACTTTCGATCTGCAGGGGACAAAAGAGATCTATAAGCAGCGGGTCAGGATGCTGGTGGTGGTTGAGGCTGGCGAGGGTGGAGTCCGGCAGGACGTACCCGCGCTGCGCCGCGTCCTGGCGGAGTGGCCGGGGCCGATTGTTTACTGCGGAAAAGAGATAGGCGAAGCATTGCCTTTCCCCGCCGCGAGTATCGAGAGGGATTTCGGGTGGGCTCCCACCAATCCGGTAACCGACGCCTACCGCGCCTACAAGGCAATGCCCTACGATGCGCCTTCCTGGGATCTGGCCGCTACGCTATATGCGGTTCACCCGGACCAGGGCTTTTTCGATACGGAGCAGGGGACTATTCAGGTTGCCGACGACGGCGCGCTGAAGTTTGCGGCAGGCAGCGGGAACCATAAAGCGTTGCGCGTGGACCCGGATAAACGGGACAAAGTCATCCAGACCTTAGTTGAACTGGCAAGCGCAAAACCGGTTGTGCCCCCACAGCGAGTTCGTCCGCCCCAGGTGCAGGACGTCAAGAAACCGGCTGAAGCGAAACCCTGACCAGCTTTCTGCTACCAAACATACCAGGCAACGACTTCCGGCTGTGCGGGGGTATTACCAATTACCCGGTTGCGAAGAATCAGCTCGATGTTCTTGTCTTCCCAACCGGCGCTCAGCCTGTTCAGGATTGTTCCCAGTTCCGTATGGTCTGCCAGTAATCGACCGGCTGCTTCCGTCCCGAACTGCTTGATCCCGGCCGAGACAATCAGCAAGCCACCTGTCGGCGAATTCCGGATTCGTGCAATCAGACTGTAGTCTTCCACTGTCGAGCCATCGTCCTTGGCGGGAGTTGTCCATTGCCGAAGGCTGGTCGACTGGGTATCAACAATGGCCGGAACGTGGTCCGGTGTCCAGCGAAACTGGAAACGCCAGCTCTGCCCCAGTTCCATTGTCCACCGGTTGGAAAAGGAGCCAATAAGATAGGTCTGCGACTGCCGCAGTTCGGCGAACGGAATACTGCTGGCAAGCAGGGTCCGGACCGCATGAGACCGCCGCGCGAGCATCTGGCTTACCTCATTCGCCGCTACCATATCGCCGAACCCGACGTATTGGTTGATCACGGGAACCATGTCCGAACCGTCCAGTTCCTTCGGCGCAAGCTCAATTACTGACTGCACTCCCGTCGCTGGAGTCGGCAAACG
>JAUZEU010000728.1 GCA_030838885.1 Bryobacterales bacterium
CCTGCACGTCTTTATCATCCCCGGGCTGATCCTCGCTTTGGTCAGCATGCACCTCAGGCTGGTTCTCACCAATGGCATCAACGAGTATCCGAAGCCCGGCCACCCCGTCAGGCGGGAGACCTATCCGGCAGTTTACAAAGAACTGATCCGGAAAGAGGGCGTTCCGTTCGTTCCGTATGCGGTGGGGAAGGACCTGGTGTTCGCCGCCATCGTCATCATCGGCATTTTGTTATGTGCCGGCATCTTCGGACCGAAAGGACCTGGAGGGCCGCCGGATCCGACAATAGTCAACACAAACCCCCGCCCGGATTTCTACTTCCTGGCGGTCTTTGCGGCTCTGGCGCTCCTTCCCGAGTGGATGGAAATCATTGCTCTGTTTGTCCTTCCGGTCCTGCTGATCGGCTATCTGATTGCGCTGCCTTTCATCGCGAATACGGGGGAGAAAAGCTTCCGCAGACGGCCGGTTGCGGTGCTCAGCGTGATCATGATCATGCTGACGCTGTTCACTTTGAACTATTACGGTCAGAAGTCGCCGTGGTCGCCGGCGATGGGCGCGTGGAGCGGCAACCCGGTCCCGGTTCAATACCTGCAACACCGGACTCCGCTGCAGCTTCGCGGCGCTCTGGTTTTGCAGAACAAGCAGTGCCGAAATTGCCACAAACTCGGTAACGAAGGTGGGGAACGAGGGCCAGCGCTCGACGGAGTTGCCGCCCGGCTTACCAGGCCTGAATTGATTCGCCAGGTGATTCAGGGTGGCGGAAACATGCCCGCCTACGGGAAAAAGCTGAGCCCCGCGGAAGTGGACGCGCTCGCGTCTTTCATGGAGACCCTCCGCCGACCGGACGAAGCACCCGCCCGGGAAACGTCCCCGCCACTCCAGCCGGATGTACGCCGCCACTCTTAGCCATGCAGAACCTGGGCGATGCCGTTATGAGTTCCTGGACACTGCGCCCGGAACTCAATGTGTTGTTCGTTCTCATGGCCGGTGTGTATCTCAAGGGCTGGTGGCGTGGACGGCGGCTTTCCAGGCTGGACGACGATGGCGCCCGTCTCGCCTCATTCCTGGGCGGCCTGGTGATGCTGTTCCTTGCGCTCGAATCGCCGCTCGACGCTTTCGATCAGCTGTTTCTTTCCGCGCACATGACACAGCACCTGTTGCTGATGATGGTCGCGCCGGCGATGCTGCTCTACAGTCAGCCTTTCATCCCTTTGCTGCGAGGTATGCCTCGCGCTTTCGTGAAGGAAGGGCTGGGCCCCTTTATCGCGTGGCCTGAGTTGCAAAGGGTTTTGGGCTGGGTGTCCTCGCAGCCAGTGGCATTGTTGCTTTTTGCCGTGAGCACAATCGGTTGGCATCTGCCGCGCTTTTATGAATTGGCGCTCCGCTCGCCCGCGTGGCACAATCTGCAGCACGCCTCGTTTTTCTGGACCGGCCTTCTCTTTTGGTGGCCGGTTCTGAACCCGCCGGCCAGGCATTCCTCATGGCCACCGTGGTCATTGATCCCGTACCTGCTTCTGGCAGACCTGCTCAATACCGCGCTCTCGGCATTCCTGATCTTTTCGGACCGCCTTCTTTATCCCGCCTACGAGTCAGTGCGCCTGGGCGGGTTCAGCGCCCACACCGATCAGGCACTCGCTGGCGCAATTATGTGGGTGCCTGGCTCGATATTTTACTTGCTGCCGGCTGTGATCATTGCGGCCCGGCAGTTGGGGGGCACCTGTCGGCCGCTTATCTCGGCGCATCGGCGAGCGCCGGCTTTGGTTCAACTAACGGCTTCGCGCCCCGCAATCACACGCTGGAGGCTTCCGCTGGTCCGGCGCATCGCGCAGGGCGTCATGCTTGCACTCGCGATCGCGGTGATGTGGGACGGGTTCACGGGAACGCAGGTGGCGCCGCTGAATCTTGCAGGCGTTCTGCCCTGGGTCCACTGGCGTGCGCTGTCTCTGCTCGCGCTGTTGTTCGTGGGAAACCTGTTCTGCATGGTTTGCCCGTTCACGTTTGTACGGGATCTGGCTCGCAGGGTCATTCCACCGGGCGCGCAATGGCCGCGGCAGTTGAGATCAAAGTGGCTGCCGTTCACCCTGATCCTCGTTTATCTGTGGGCCTATGAGACATTCAGCTTGTGGAACAAGCCCCGGTCAACCGCAATCCTGATCGCTGGCTATTTCGCCGCCGCGCTGATTGTTGACAGCCTCTTCCGGGGCGCCAGCTTTTGTAAATACGTTTGTCCTATTGGCCAGTTCCACTTCGTCAGTTCGCTGGTGTCTCCTGGTGAGATCCGGATCAAAAACGAGAGCACCTGCAATTCGTGCCGGACTCACGACTGCATCCAGGGCAATGACCGTAATCGCGGCTGCGAGCTAGGCCTGTTCCAGCCAAAGAAAATCGGAAACATGGATTGTACGTTTTGCCTGGATTGTGTGCAGGCCTGCCCGCAGCAGAATGTCACATTTGCAATGAGCGTTCCGGCGAAGACGTTGCTCAGCGACCCTTTTCGGTCCTCAGTCGGCAAGCTGTCGCAGCGCGCCGACGTGGCTGCGCTCGCGATGCTGATTGTGTTCGGCGGCTTTGTGAACGCTGCCGCGATGACCTCGCCCGTGATGATGTGGGAACAGTCTCTGCATTTCAGCATGCCGCTTGCGACAGCCGCTTTACTTCTGAATGGCGCAGTCCTGCTACCCGCAGCGGCGATTTTCGTATGCAGTCTCTGCGCCCGAGTCTCCTGGCAGATGACTCGCCGCTTTGTTCTTGCCCTTCTTCCCTTGGGTCTGACTATGTGGGCGGCTCATCTTCTGTACCATCTTGCCGCGTCATTTAACATCACTTCCGTACACGGTCTTCAACTGCTCATTCTCGACGGCGGGCTCCTGATAACTCTGTATGCATGCTGGCGACTTGCCGGGGCAATCGCCGTGGTTCTGCCGTGGGCGCTACTTTCCTGCGGAATGTACGCTCTGGGTGTCTGGATTCTGTTTCAACCCATGCAGATGCGCGGAACCATGCAGTGATTCCGGCCCGGATTATGGCCGGCGTGCTGTTTTGCTGTGCCGCCGCCCGGCTCTTCGGCGATGCAGGAGCCGTGCTGTTGCGCCAAGAGACCGGCGCTATTCGGATTACTGTTTTTGCCGCGCCCGCTCCGCTGCGTGCTGGCCCGGTCGACGTCAGCGTGCTGGTTCAGGATGCCACTGGCGGCGAACCAAGGCTGGATGCGCAGGTGGAGCTGCTGTTCTCTCTTGCGGGCTACCCGGAGACATCGCTTCCGGCCACCCACGAGAATGCAACAAACAAAGTGCTGTACGCAGCCCCTGTCGTGTTGCAGCGGGAAGGACGGTGGCGGCTTGAGGTAGACGTTCGTTCACCGAACCAAAGGGCTCAGTTCCGCACCGAAGTCACTGTGCTATCCCCAGAGGCGCCGCTGTTTACGTACTGGCCATATCTCGCACTTCCCGGGGCGGTAATTCTGTTGTTCATCCTGAATCAGTGGCTCAAACGGAGGTCTCGTCCGGTTCGGCTGACCCCAGGCAAACTATTATTTCTATAATTGACACCGTCGGTCACCGCTGTACGATCTGACTATTAGTTTCTGAGACCTCTCGAATGGGAAAGTCGACCTCAACGAGATTGGACGCCTTAATTGATCCGCCGTTCAACCGAACCGCCTCCGAAGCGATGGCTAGTCCAAGGCCATTTCCTTCGCCGGCTTTCTGAGAATGATTAAACCGGAAAAATGGTTGGAAGATAGTCTTCAGATGTTCGTCGGGCACGCCTGGGCCGCAGTCGCGAACAGAGAGAAGCACGCGCTGTTCAGACTCACGGCGGACAGTCAGATTCACCTCGACATTGCCGCCTGGCGGACTGAACCGGATGGCGTTGCGAACTATGTTCTCGCAGGCGCTTCGGAGTGCATGAGGATCGGCATTTGCCAGAATTACAGAGGCCGCCGCGTCCAGGCTTACGGATTTCCCAAGCGCCTGCGCCTCGAAGTTCCCTTCGGCAGCTATCTCCTCGACCAACTGCGAGAAATTCACGCTTTCTCGCGTTCCGGACGTTAAACCAGACTCAAAACGGGCCAGAGTCAGTATTTGCGCCATCAGGTATCGACTTTGGCCACATCACGCTCCATCTGGCCAAGCAGATCCTCCGCTGCACGTTGGATTGCCTTCGCAGCAGCGCCAGCGAAACGGTTAGGCCGGCCAGTGGGGAACGTAGTTCATGCGATATGGAGTTGAACAAATCGCGTTGTGTGTGACCTGACCCATGCACGGTCGGAGATGTGATTCGCTATTCCGTGAATCGGCTAACCACCGGAACCCCCTGAAAATCCTGCGATAAAACACCAAACTCGCGCGGATTTGGCCCTCCAGGAAACCATGACCATCGCCCAACCCAATGAATCTAAAGGTCTCTCTTACGAGCCCCACAAAAATGGGTTCGCTTTTTCAGTTAACGAAATCACCCGTCGCTTCGCCTACAACCGCCGCCTTCACGAAGCAAATCCCTCTTCCACCTCCTGAATATCCCCGCTCAAAGGCCGCAAGAACATGCAGCCTGATATCATTTCCAACAAATTGTCCCGCCATCCCGCGATGTCCTACACACTCCCGTTCGGAGTGTTCATCGGCCTTCTGGCCCTGAATCAGGTCGTGCCCGTTCCGGCATGGCTTCGCTTTTTCATCTGCATGGCCGCCATCCTGGCCGTCTCACGCCCCGCCCTCGCGGGCCGACCATCCAAACCCGTCCTCAGCATCCTCCTGGGCATCGCCGTCTTCGCCATCTGGGTGGGTCCGGATTTTCTTTTCCCCAACTGGCACCACTTCATCCTCTTCGACAACGCCATCCTCGGCCACCCCGCCGGCAACACCCCGCCCGCTTCCAAATCCGACGCCGTCTTCCTCACCTTCCGTATCCTCATCAGCGTTGTAGCCGTCCCCATCCTCGAAGAACTCTTCTGGCGCGGCTGGCTCATGCGCTGGCTCATCGACTCCAACAACTTCCAGCGGGTAACCCTCGGCACCTTCTCCCCCCTCGCCTTCTGGGTCACCGCCGTCCTCTTCGCCTCCGAACACGGCCCCTTCTGGGACGTCGGCCTCATCACCGGCGTCCTCTACAACTGGTGGCTCATCCGCACCCGCAACCTCTGGGACTGCATCCTCGCCCATGCCGTCACCAACGGGGTCCTCGCGGCCTACGTAGTGCTTGCGGGACAATGGCAGTATTGGCTCTAACGCCACCTAACCAACATGATTCAACTCACCGAAGCCGGCAAACGCTTCGGCCCCAAAATACTTTTTCAGGATCTGAACTGGCTCATCACGCCGAAGGAGCGGGTCGGCATCGTCGGCGGCAACGGCACCGGTAAATCCACTTTGCTGAAAGCCCTCGCCGGAATTGAGGGGCTCGACTACGGCACCATCAGCACCATGAAGGGCATCCGCGCGGGCTACCTGCCGCAGGATGGCATTAACCTTTCAGGTCGCTCGGTCTTTAACGAATGCCTGTCCGTTTTCGACGAAATCCGTGCCCTCGAAGCCGAGCAGAAAGTCCTCGAGCAGCGCATGGGCGAGATTGACCACGCCAGCCCCGAATACGCCCAGATCGTCGACCGCTATCATCACGTCCAGGCCGAATTCACCTCGCGCGATGGCTACAACATCGAGTCCCGCGTTGGCACAGTTCTGTCGGGACTCGGCTTCAGTCGTGACGACTGGCAGCGCCGAGTCGAAGAGTTCTCCGGCGGCTGGCAGATGCGCATCGCACTCGCCAAACTCCTCCTCGAAGAGCCCAACCTGCTCCTCCTCGACGAGCCCACTAATCACCTGGACCTCGAAGCACGCAACTGGCTTGAGTCCTATCTCGAAAGCTACCCGAACGCTTTCGTCCTCATCTCGCACGACCGCTACTTCCTCGACGTCACCGTCAGCAAGATCGCCGAAATCTGGAACAAGAAAGTCTGGTTCTATACCGGCGGTTACTCGAAGTATGAGTCGCAGAAGACCGATCGCCGCCTGCAGCTCGAAGCCGCCTACCGCAACCAGCGCGATCGTATCGAAGCCCTCGAAGCCTTCATTAACCGCTTCCGCGCCCAGGCCACCAAGGCCAAACAGGTCCAAAGCCGCATTAAGGAACTTGAAAAGATCGAGCGCATAGAACTCCCGCCGGACGAGAAGACCATCCACTTCCGCTTCCCGCAGCCCAAACCCAGCGGCCGCATCGTAGCCGAGTTTAAGAACGTCTCGAAGTCCTACGGCCCCAAACACGTCTTCTCGGGCGCCTCCTTCAACATCGAACGCGGCGACCGCATCGCGCTCGTCGGCGTCAACGGGGCGGGGAAGTCCACCCTCATCAAGATCCTCTCGGGTGAAGAGCCGGTCTCCTCCGGCGAGTACATCCTCGGCCACAACGCCGAACCTGATTACTTCGCGCAGGACCAGTACAAAGTTCTCGACCCCGAATCCACTATCCTCGAAGACCTGGGCCAGGTCGCGCCACGCTCCAGCAACACGGAACTGCGCAGCATTCTCGGCTGCTTTCTCTTCTCAGAGGATGACGTCTTCAAACGCATCGGCGTTCTCTCCGGAGGCGAGCGAAACCGCTATGCCCTCGCCCGAATGCTCATGGTCCCCAGCAACTTCCTCCTGCTGGACGAGCCGACTAACCATCTTGATATGCGAGCCAAAGACGTCCTGCTCACCGCATTGGAAGAGTTCCAGGGAACGGTAGTCTTCGTCTCCCACGACCGCTACTTCATAGACAAACTCGCTACCCGCGTCTTCGAAGTGGGGGATGGAGCTGTCCACGTCTTCCCGGGTAACTACGAAGAATACGTCTACCGTAAGACGAATCAAACGGCTCCCCCACCAGCAGTCAAGGAGACACGCGACACCCGAACCCTGACCCCGACCGCGTCCGCCCCGCAACCCGTAGCAGTACAGGTCGACAAAGAGCGTCGCCTGAATCCAATCAAGCTCCGTCAAATCAAAGAACGCCAGCGAACCATCGAAGACGAAGTCACACGTCTCGAAGTCGAAATCGCGGACTTCGAACAGGCTCT
>JAUZEU010000732.1 GCA_030838885.1 Bryobacterales bacterium
GGCCCAATTGCTGACACCGGCGCCAGGTAGTCTTCATGTTCGGTGAGCGCAGGTCCCGGTCTTTGATCGGGCCGGAGGTAAGGGAGGGAGTGCCCGGTTTGTGAACTACGTGAATGCGCAGGGCCACGATGCGCTTCGGGTTCATGCCCACCAGAGTGGCCAGGCGGTCGGGAGTGTCAGGGGCGGTGGGGTCGAAGAGGCAGGTGCCTTTGAAGAAGTATGGTGAGGGCTCCTGCGCGAAGCAGTATTCGAGGTAGCGGTAATCATCCTGATAGGGTTCGGGATGCACGATCACGGCATGGTCGATGCCGACGGATTTAGCGAAGCGGACGTACTCTTCGACCGGCAGCGGCGTTGGCTTGTAAGTGGCGTTGGGCGCGAGCGGGAAGCGCTTCAGGTCTGGCGAGAAGAGGTGGACGTGGGTGTCGACTATGGGACCTGCGGGACGCCCGGCTGCGTGTGCGGGCAGAGCCGCGGCGGCGGCGAGGCTCAGGCCGGAGAGAAACTCTCTTCGTTGCATGAGCATATTGTGTCAGGGACGGCGGACCCCGCACGCTGTCCGGTTTCGACTTCTTTTTACGCTATACTCTCTGAACCTGTCCGTTATTGACGCAAGATAATGTATCGTACCTGCCCAACTCGCATTGCCACTCTCGCTGCATTCGCACTTTGGTTACCGCCGACGTACGCCAGGATGTCGCGCTCCGGACGCCAACTCTATCCGAAAGTCCGTTGAAGGCAGTGACGGAACGGGGCGAAATCCCTGTCAAAGTGAACCTGTTACAGCGGTCGCCTGATTTGTTGATCGTCCTGGCGCAGGATGCGCTGCTCAGGGAAGATTATCCGAATATCCGAAAATATGTTGCAGATATTTACAAAGCAGCTCACATTGATGTCGCGATTCAGCTGGGAATTCTAAGGCACGAGGTGGCCTGGACGTTGCCGGGCCATTCCGGAACGCTGTTGAACTCCAGGCCGTGCTCCGAAAGACTCTGCCGGATGACGGTGCTGCGGCCCCTGCGGATGGCATCAGCTTTTTCAGTGAGCTTGCCACTTCGCTGGACCCCTCTCCTTCTTCCTGGGGATTCACCCTTGTGTTGGGACGCATCCCGCCTGGGGATCAAAACACGGAGCCGGGCATCGAACAATTCGCGATTGCAACCGTGACGAGGAGATTTATTGCGCAGAAACGCACAATGATCTTTTGGGATCCATCCGGGGCCCTCGCTTCGCCTATGACTGAGGCGCTCTAAAGGCATACAGGCGGCGCGCCCTGCGCAAGCGCTCAGGATGTAATCAGCTTGTTGGAGACTCCGGAACAACTCGCGGGAATCACATGGGACGCCATCTCTTTTTCCCACGGGTTCGAAGTGCAAACAGTCCGGGTGAGTGGATCTTTGGAGTTGACCGCTCCACTGATCGCGACCCGCACACCCCTGACCTTACCTACGATTCCTGAGTACGTCGCAATGCGCGACGCGGTGCGCCAGGCGGAGAACATTCTTTCAGGCCAGAATCCGGATGCGGTCGCGGCGCGTGCGGCGATTGAACGGGCACTTCAGGTAAATCCGGCGGACCCGAAGGCGGTGACACTGGGCATTGACGCGGCCGAACTGGCGAATGACGCGCCCAGTGAAATCTCCCTGCTTGCGATGGCCGTGGAGATTACCCCGAATGATGCAGCGCGGTGGGGGAAGTTGGGCGATCTGGAGTACCGGCAGAAGAACTACACCACCGCTGAGCCCGCGCTGCGGCATGCCCGCAAGCTGGGCATGGCAAGTGCGGCAATGTCGGAAGAGCTGGCGCGGATACGTCTCGATAAGCAGGACCTGCCTCATGCTTTTGAATATTTGGAGGAAAGCCCGAGTCTGAATGCTACACAGCAGACGCTGTGGTTCTTGCAGGCCGATCTGGCAAATTGATTGGGAAACCGGGACAAGCAGGCGGAAGGTCTGGAACGAGCGCTGGCTCTGGGTGGCAACTTCCTGGAGCACCGCATTGAGTTGATCCGGATTTACCTGGCGAAGGCTGACCATGTTAGCGCCGCCCGGCATGTGGATCTGGAGTTGCCACGTTTACCCGTGAATGCTGACATTCAAGCTCTTCGGGGTGGCTTTTATGAACAACTTGCTCGCCCCGATGACGCCCTGGTGCGTTGGAGCCAGGTGATTGCGCTCGATCCCAAACGCGAGCCCGCACATTTCGCAATCGCAACTATCTATCGAAACAAGTCGCTCTGGGCAGAGGCTCTGGCAGCTTCGGAAGCAGGACTTCTGGCCGATGACAAGTCCGTGCGCCTGACTCTGGTGAAGAGCGCGTCTCTGGAACGGCTCGACCGGATATACGAAGCAAGGCGAGCAGTGGATGAGTTCGCGAGTGTCGACATCAGCATTTTGAAACGAAGAGCGGAAATCAGCGATGCTTTCGGCGGGGACTCGCCAGTGGCACTCAGGAAGTATGTCGAAGCAGTGCTTGCCGGTGGGTCACCGGGCTCCGAACTGGCGGTGATGCTGGAGCGGGGAAAGAGTATCGCAGCGCGTGAAGGTGACAGCAGCACTGCCAACTGGCTTGCAGGCAAGCTTAGTGAAAGCAAAGGGATGAAGCGAATGCCGGGTTCCGCGGGCGCAATCTACGCCGCGTATCTAAACCCGGAAGATGTGCTGGTGGCCAATGATCCACTGCTGCTCAGGAAACATCAGGCTTTCGAAGTGCGCCCTGGCCAGCTTTACAAAAACGGCTTCAGCCGTCTGAACTGACGCCATCGAGCCTGGGCGAAGGGAGCTATTTCTCGGGCGGCTTCGGGCAGTTCGCCATGGCTGCGGTCAAAGCCACATCCCTTTCCGGAGGCGGCGCCAGTCAAGATCTTTATTCAAATCAACTCGCGGCGATTCGAACCACGCCGTGGTGGAGGTATGGCGATCGCGACCAGCGTTTGCTGGGCTTGAAAGTCCGCATGGCGCGGGAATGGTGCGTCTACGCAGCGGACAGCGAGGCTCTTTTGTCGGACCTGGCTGACGACAGCCTGGGGGTGCTTTCACTTACGCGCCGGCGCGAACTGCTGAACTCCATTGCAGCACGGGACTGGGACGGAGTCTGGCGCACGATCACGCTTACGGATCTTCTGTTTCTTGCAGACAGGTATCTGGATCGTTATCCCAGGAGTCCCTGGAACTCGCCCGTCGACACGGCGCTGCGCCGTGCGGGCCAACTTAGCGACGGCATCAGTCTGCGGCTGTTGGGATCCCTACCCGGATCGCCGAGCGTACAGCTGAACTGAAGCTCTACCTTGCGGAAGCTCTGGACCGGCTCGCATTTCCCGCTGCACTGATACCATCGCTGGAGAAGGCGTGGCGAAAAGAGTATTCAGTTCGATCCGTATGTCGGATGAGCACGACTGGAGCGCAGCGATTCAGGCGTTCAAGGCCATCGATGGAAAGACTATCGGCGCGGCGATCGAAGGAAAGAAATGAGTAGTCGGAAGAGGTGGTTTGCGATCGCTGTGGTGGGAGCGGCGGTGACGGCTCCGCTGCTGTATGCGCAGTTCAAGGCCAGCTCCCGTCGTGTTGAGGTATATGCGACCGTATTCGACAACCAGGGGCATCCGATGGATGGCCTCGAGAAGAACCGGCTTACGGTGCTGGATAACGGCGCGCCCCAGCCGATTCTGTCTTTCGAATCTGCAGGTGATGATATCTCCATCGCGATACTGATCGATACGACCGGGAGTATGAACGATACCCTGCCGAGTGTGAAGAACGCGGTCTCGAAGATGCTTGAGCAGATGCGTCCGGGCGATGCCGCGGCCGTTTATGGCTTCAATATCTCACTGGTAACGCTGCAGGATTTCACGACTGACAAAGCCGCTGCCCGTACGGCTGTCTTGCGGATGCGGGCGGCCGGGGGAACCGCGCTCTTCGACGCGATCGCGGGGGTGTCTCAGGCGATCGCCGACAGGCCTGGCAAAAAGGCGATTGTTCTGTTTGCAGATGGGGCGGACAACTCGAGTCAGCTGAAGGCCAATGCGGCTATCCGGCGGGCTGTAAAGACGGGCGTGCCGATCTACGCCGTGGCAGAGGGCGACGCGCTGCAGGAAGGCGCTCTGCTGAAACAGCTCAGGTCAGTGGCGGCTCAGACCGGCGGAGTATGTTATCAGGCACGGAACAGCAAGGAAGTGGCCCGGGTGTTTGGAGATATACAGTCAGAACTGAAGCACGTTTATCTGTTCTCCTATAAGCCACCGGATGGCATGGAGACGAATTGGCGAACGATCCAGTTATTGATCGGAGGCGCAAAGGATTACAAGATCCGGGGGAAGCAAGGCTACTTTCCGGAATAGGCTCTTGCATCAGGAACTCTGCCGGGTGAAAGGGTCTGCGCCGATACTTCCGGTGAGTTCGCCGATATAGGCCGGGGAACTCACGTGTGCCAGACGCGCGCGGGCCGTTTCAGAATTCGTGGCATTCACATTGCGCGTCCATAGGGCGATGTCGCGCTGCTGTTTGACGAGCAGGCGTTCCTTGTACCAATCGCTGGCCAGCAGCGCGTTGCGCGAGAACATGGCGCGGATCTCCGGGTCGTGCACACTCTTGCCGTGGTAAGTTCCGCAGGCCATGATGTGCAGCAAAGCCTTAATGGGCGGGCATGCCGCCTCCACGCTGCCGTCTTCGAAGTAGTTGAGCGCCACGCGGCGCTGGGCTTCGCAGATAGCTTCCACGCCGGCCACGAAGACCGTGAGATCCTGCTTTTCCGGGCAGAGCAGATCTTCGGGAAAGACAGCGTCAGGCATTTCAAAGATGCGGCCCAGGAAACGGTCCACAAAGGTAGGAGTGATGCGGTATCCCAGGCGGCTGGCGAGCACCTGCCGGCCCTCGAATTCGAAGTCCTTCATCTTCTCGAGATGGCCGTTATCGATGAGGTACTGCGGCTCACGCTCGAAGGTGCGCATACGGCACCAGATCTCCGGCACCAGCATACTGTTGTCGTGATCCACCCGGTACTTCGGCCCGACGTGTCCGGCCGCCGTGGTGAAGCCACCGTAGCCTGTCACGATGGCCGAGACGAGTGCATTGTTGACATCCACCACCGGCAAGACGGCATTAAACGGCCCTTTGGTGAGAGCGCCTTCACTTCCGAAGCCGGTTGTCGAAGGCGACTTGCCGGTCAGACTGCAGATGAAATCCATGAACAGCTCCGGCAGCTCCTGGTAGTGGATCGGGCTGTATACGGCAAGCGGGGGAATGCCTGCCTTCAGGTCCGGCGGATTGTTTCGACGTCCGGCCAGCACTGCGTTGACAGGGAAATGCACGCGGTTCTCGGCAGGGATTTCACGCGCGAGCCGCGTTCCGATTTCCGCGAGATAACCGTCACGTGGGTTGGCGAGATCAGGCCGCTTTTGCAGGTAGCGCGGGTTCTTTGACGGACTGCCATCCACAATGCGCGGGTGCGCCGACGACACGATGAACGTAGTGCTTGGCGACCTGACGAAATCCTCAATCAGCTTCCTCATGGGCGGGGAGTAGCGGTCGAACTCAACAACGTTATCCACCAACGCGCGCGCATGCTCTACCGTGAGAGGTTCAAAGTTAGAGATGAAGTTACCGGGCGCGGCAAGGTCGGCTTCCGCATCTTTGTCAAAGCCCCGGTGAATTGCGTCATCGGGGCGCTGGAAGAGCAGCGCTTCGCAGTTGGTCACCAGCTTGACGCTCTTGTGTGAATACTCCGGATCGAGATTGTTCAGGCTTTCACGTGGCAGCACGACGGAGGCGGTGATGTCGTCTTCCGCCTGAACTTTATCTGCCGCGTTAAAGTCGGGACGCAGTTTGTAAATGCGCCAGGAGCCGTCGGGATCGTAGCCCATGCGGAGATAGTTGCCAACAAGCTTCTGATTGTCGAATTTGAGCTCGTGGCCGAGGAAGCCGTTGATACGGTCCACCGTAAAGTACCGCTGCCAGTTTTCGCCCCATTCCGGACTGTAGTAACGCTTTACGGTGACGAGCAACTGACGAACGGTTTGGGGCAGCGCGCGCACCCATTCGTTGTGCTCGTCGGTGTAGACCGCCGAGGGCGTGAGCAGCTTAATGACGGAGCCGAGAGAGCGCTGGCCGCTGAGGATGGACCGCTTCGCGCGCGCAATATCATGCGGGTTCCTGTAGATTCCGGAGAAGTCCTTCCTGAGGATGTCCGCTACCAGTTCGATTTCTTCGTGATAGTCGCTAACGAAGACGGGGCCCTTGAGAACGATGCTGCTGAGCGACTTGGAAATCTCAGATTTGCCACCGCCTGAAACGGTGCAAGGCTTATGACAGAGAATGCCATCTGCGCGGGATGCGATCAGACGCCAGGCAGTGCCCCCGGCCTGCTTTTCGAGGCGTATTTTGGTGCCCCACGGAAGCACCCAGGTTTCTCCCGCGCGCAGCACAAGGTGGTGGCGGCCATCTTTGTACGGCCAGCTGACGCGACCCTCGTGTACGAGGAAATCCGCGTTTTCCGGAACGTAAAAGATGTCGGGATAGTTTCGATCGATCGCGTAACGCTCCGGCTTCAGTTCGACCCGGTCCCCCAGGAGTTGCATCGCCTCCTCATAGACCACCTTTTTTGTGAGCTCAGTGCGGCCGGCATAGAACTCCTGGCCGAGCACGTACGCGGGGAACGCGATGGCACCACCCGCATGCTCCTCCTCACAGAGGCCGAAGAGGTTCGCAGCGTAGCTGATCTGCGTTTTAACCTCTTTCTTGCAATAGCCGTAGTAGTTGTC
>JAUZEU010000737.1 GCA_030838885.1 Bryobacterales bacterium
GCTGGCTGCGAGTCGCGCACGCGAGGCGGCCGTGTCCGGCGTTCACGTTCAGGTGACGGGCACAATCGACGGGCCTCCCAGCCGCTTCGTGGCTGTGGAACTTGCCGTTACCGCAAATGCTGCAGACCGGCAGGCAATGGAGAAGCTCGTCGAAATTGCGTCTCGCGGCTGCATTATGGTGAATACGCTTCGGGACAAGATGGATCTTTCAATCCGGCTCGTCTGATTAAAGCCCCAGGTTTTGGCGGGCGTAGCGAATGCAGGCCACGTTGTAATCCTCTTCAAGCTTCTTGCGAGCGGGGAGGTCGAGTCCGGCGATAGTGGGCAGCGGTTTCCTGGGCGGATTCTTTTGAATGATCTGCATCATACGAGCGACCTGCTGGCCGGGGACATCCTGGAAAGTAGCCCAATACTGCTCGGTGTAAATGGGTACTTTGAGAGGATCGCGCGTAATCATTTCCAGGTCGAGCGGCATGTTCGGATCTTTCTGACGCAGGATATCCACCATCTTTTTAAGATCGAAGAAGCCTTCTCCCAGCGGCACTTCGGAGAGCAGGAAGCCGTCTTCATAGGGCTGAACAGCCATGTCCTTGATGTGCCCTGAGAAGATCCACGGCTTGAGCGTCTCGAGCGTGAAAAGCGGGTCTTCGAGGAAGGAAACGTTGTTACCGAAATCGAAGTGGACTCCAACGTATTCGCTGCTAAGGCGTTTCATCCAGGCGGCCTGCTCGATGGCGCGCCAGCCTTTGTGATTCTCAAGGGCGAGCCGGACTTTACGTTTGCGCAGTACCGGTTCGGCGAGCGCAACCATCATCTGATTGCGTTCAAAGCTTTTTTGATACTCGGCAAGCGTTTTGAACTCTTCATAGCGGCGGCCCGTTAACGCAGCATGCAACCCAAACGCACCAATGTCATGGGCGGCTTTCACTGACGTGTCAAAGCGGTCAACATCCGCTTCTGAGGCAGGCAGCGGGATGTTGAAGATCACATGCATGTCATAAGACTGAATCTTGTCTTTCAGCCTCGCGATGCCCGCCGCATCGGTCGGCGGTTGCGCAACTTCGGCGCCGCCAAGGCCGAGGCTGTGGCAGTAGTCAATAAACTCTTCCGGCGGAACGCCGGGTCCACGACCGGAACCACGTACGCCAGGAGTCGACGCATCGCGGGCCGCCGCCGAGGGACCGCGACCACCGCCGTTGTGCGCGCCGAAAGCGGTGGGGGCTCCACCCATGCCGAGATGGCCTTTTGGATTCGGAACAGTTTGCGACTGCAACCGGGGTGTCAACTGCGCGAGGAAGGCGACCGAGCCCGTGGATGTCAGGATTTCTCTTCTGGTCATGTGTCCCTTGTGTGAACGCCTTGATTCTATAACGGACTACAATATGGTGTGCCGCACCCCAAACTCCGTCTTTCCCTGTGCTTGTTTCCCTTGCTGGCCGCGCCGGTTTTCGGGCAAACCGTAACGTTTTCCGAGCAAATCGCTCCTATCATTTACAACAACTGCACGAAGTGCCACAGGTCGGGACAAGTTGCACCATTCACGCTGGCCAGCTATGAAGATGTAAAGAGGCATGCGCCAACAATTGCGGTGGTCACGCAATCGGGCTACATGCCGCCGTGGAAAGCGAACGCCAGTTGGGCTCCGTTCCGCGATGAGCGCCGGCTTACGGCCGATCAGATCAGCCTGATTCAACAATGGGTGGCAGCGGGAATGCCGCAGGGTGACCCGGCGAAGACCCCTGCCCTGCCCGTGTTTCCTGACGGATGGCAACTGGGCACGCCGGATCTGATTCTGGAAATGCCGACCGCGTTCCAGGTTCCGGCGGATGGGCCGGATATTTATCGCAACTTTGTCTTACGCACGGGGCTGACTACGGATAAGTGGATCAGGGCGATTGAGCTGAAGCCATCGGCGCGAGGCGCGGTGCATCATGTGCTGTTCTTCTCCGATACGAGTGGCGACGGCCGGAAGCTGGATGGGAAGGATGGGCGACCGGGGTTTGCGGGTTTGGGTTCGGTTTTCACGCTGGGCCTGAGCGATCCCCTGGCAGCGCTTTTGAATCCGAGTCTGCTCGTAAATGCGCTGGCGGGCGGGTTGGGAGGATGGGTGCCAGGCACTACGCCGGCTTTCCTGCCGGAAGGCATCGCCTACGCGCTCCCGCAGGGCGGCGATCTGATTCTGCAGACCCACTTTCATCCGGACGGAAAAGCGGAGACGGAAAAGACCCAAATCGCGCTTTATTTCGCCCCCAGGCCGCCGCGCGACATCACGCAGGTGCAGGCGCCGGCTTTCTTTGGAGTACGAGCGAATATCGACATTCCGGGGGGCAAGAGCAATTACATGGTCCGCGGGTCGTTTACGCTTCCGGTGGATGTCGATGCATTCAGCATTTCCGCGCACACCCATTACCTGGGTCGAGGAACCCGGCTGACGGCGACACTTCCCTCGGGCGAAGTACGAATCCTGCTCTCGATTACGGATTGGGATTTCAACTGGCAGGACACGTATATTTTCAAAGACCTGGTTGCTCTGCCAGCCAACACGCGGATTGATGGTGAACTGATCTACGACAATTCGGATGCAAATCCGAAGAATCCGTTCAGCCCGGTGAAGGGCGTGCGATGGGGAGAAAATTCCACAGATGAGATGGGCAGCCTTATTCTGAATGTGGTGCCGCGCGTTCCGTCGGATATCACTGCGTTGCGTAACGCGGTGGTCGCGAACGTGATCCCGGCGGCGCCGGCCGTCGGCAGCAAGCCGCTGTTCATCAGTGCAGGGGTGGTGGATGGAGCCAGCGCTCAGGCAGGCGCGGTTTCGCCTGGCAAGATACTTGCCCTTTATGGGGATCGGCTGGGCAGCGCCGGGCTGGCCAATACGCAGGTACTTTTCGATGACACTCCAGCCCCGCTCCTTTACAGCTCTGCCGGCCAGTTGACGGCGATTGCGCCCTACGCCCTGGACGGGAAGACCGGAACGCAGGTTCGGGTGAAGAACGGGACGCTGCTGTCAGATGCCGTTGCCCTCCCGGTAGCGCCAGCGGGGCCTTCCGTGTTCACCATCGATATGAGCGGAAGGGGGCAGGGTGCGATTCTGAACCAGGACGTCGTCACAGTAAACTCAACGGCGAAGCCTGCCGACAAGGGTTCGATTGTCGTGATCTACGCCACGGGAGAAGGACAGACATCGCCTGCTGGGTTGGACGGTAAACTGGCGGATGGACCGTTTTACCCCAAACCTGTCCAGGGGGTCACCGTAAACATCGGAGGAATTCCGGCCGAAGTACTTTACTACGGTGCGGCGCCAACGCTGGTGGCAGGCGTGATGCAGATCAACGTCCGGGTTCCCGCCGATGCACCCTCCGGCGATGTGCCGCTGGATGTCGTGGTCGGCACAACACACAGCCAGCCGGGCGTGACGGTCGCAGTGAAGTAATCAGACGAGCCGAATGGTAGCGGTCAGGGTGTGAGTGGCACCCGGGGCGAGAGTGATCGCGTTATCTGCTGCATTGGCGCTCTCGACGCAGATCATCTGCCGCCATTCATCGCGACCCATGTCGGACATTGCCGCAGCCTTTTCGCTCCAGGGATTCCATACAACGGTGCTGTTCGAGCCGGTTTTCTCCACGACGATGCGCCGGTTCCACACGGGGTCGTGGACAACGCAGGTAGCTGCCGTATTCAGATGCAGCTGGTCGGTTTCCCGGGTGCACCGCACCGGCTCGGCATGGTGAAGCTTACGAGCGAAACTATCTGTCTTGTCAATGTAGGTGGTCTCTTCCAGACCGGTCACCGATACTTCGCCGATCTCCGCTACGGCGAAGTAAGAGTGAAATGCGTCTTCGAAACGGAACGGCGAAGCGGAGTCGTTGCGGACTTCGAGTTCCATGCGAAGTGCTTCTCCGAAGGAGACCCGCAAGTGCGCGCCCGGCGCCTCTCCCGCAGGGAGGGCGAACGTAAGTTCCACTTCCCCGCTGGTCGATAACCGCGTGCTTTCGAGAGTCCAAAGTGAGGTTCTGGCGTAGCCATGCGCCGGGCCGGCCTTGCCATCAGAGCGGGGGCCGAACCACGGGAAGATGATCGGAATCCCGCCGCGAATGGCTTTGCCGGGACCGAGGGCGCTGGCGGAACTCATGAAGAGCACCGGCTTTTTACCTTTGGGCGTCCATTGTGTGACGTGCGCGCCCTGCAGATAAATCTCTGCCTCAGCCAGAGGAGTGGAGATCACGGCCCGGGCCAGTCCCCCAGGGTTGGTTTCAAAGTGCAGTGCGTTAGGAATGGCGGATTGGTCCATTGGTCTCCTGAGCTTGGCTTAGTCTACCGAAGACGAACCGCAAATCATAAACTGTGAACATGAAGGCCGGAAGCGGAATATCCAGATAGTGGCGTCTTCTCTGCAATCGGCGACTGCGTTTCTCATCCGGACGGGGCAGGCTGGCCCGTCTCGTCTGGAGGATGAGGTCACAGGCTTCTACGACGAGTTTCGGGCGCCTTTGCTGCGCTATCTTTACTCGCTGCGAATTCCCGCCGACGATGGCGAAGAGATTGTGCAAGAGGTGTTTCTCGCTCTGTTCCGGCATCTGCGTGACGGAAAATCGAGGACCAATCTGCGGGGCTGGATCTTCCGCGTGGCGCACAATCTGGCGCTGAAGAACAGGATCGCTCGGATGCGGCTTGGCGAGTCAGATGCAGCGCTGGAACACCCGGATCCGGGGCTCAATCCGGAGCAACTGGCGGCAGGCAAGCAGCGGCAGGCGCGCCTGGTCTCTGTGGTACTGGCGATGCCTGAGCAGGATCAGTATTGCCTCTCCCTGCGGGCCGAGGGTTTTCGCTACCGGGAAATTGCGCGGATTGTGGGGATTTCGCTGGGATCCGTCGCAAACGCGCTGGAGCGGTCCCTGGCAAGACTCAGCCGTGCCGATGAGAGCAGGTGACAGAATGCGCGAATTGACTCAACATCTGACGGACAGGACGCTGATTCAGTTGTCCGACGGCGAACTGAAGCCGCGCCATGCGTCGGGCGCACAGCAGCATCTGCAGGCATGCTGGCAGTGCCGGGCCCGGTTGCAGAAACTGGAACAAACAATCGGAGAGTACGTGCAGGCGCGCGAACTGTTACCGGAAAAGGCCGCTCAGCCCCGCGCCGTATTCAGAGCGCGGCTTGCCGAACTGGCCGCCGCAGAACCAGAAACACGGGCCCTCTTCTGGCGCGCCTTTCCGGCCGCAGCAGCACTAGCGCTGGCGCTGGTCGCGATCCTGATTGTGTCCAGTGGCACAGTCAGCGCCGAAGGCCCGAAGCCGAAGAGTGGACTAACACCTGGCGAAACGCGTCCGGTGAGTCTGGCCGAGATCTGCGCGGCTCCCGAAACCGAGGCTACGTCCGACCACGACATTCCCTTCGAGACCAAGCGCGTGGTCTTCTCGGCCTATGGCATGGACCCGGCGCGAGCGGACGCTTATGAAGTGGACTACCTCATTACTCCGGAACTGGGCGGCGCCAACACGGTGCGAAATCTTTGGCCACAACCGTATTCCGCGCGCTGGAACGCCCGCGTGAAGGACATTCTGGAATACCGGCTCCATGGGCTGGTCTGCCAGGGTAAGGTGGATCTTGCTACAGCCCAGCATGATATTTCAACGGATTGGATCAGCGCTTACCGGAAATATGTGGGGTCCGGTACTCCGAAGTAGAACTCTTCTGTTGTGCGGCGTGATCGCGTTAGGCGGGCTTGCGCACGCGCAGAAGACGTTCCAGATTCAACCGCTGCGCCCGGTTGGGGACTTACGCAGGGAAGCGCTTAGCACCAGACCTCCGGTGGAAACGGGCGATTTTCACGCTCCCGATCTGGTGGATCTTGCCAGGCTGGGGGCGGACGTCCATTTCGACATCCGCTATGCCACCGCGAACAACTTCCTGGGTACGCCAGTGTATCCAGTCGCCCGTGCATTCCTGGAGCGCCCGGCCTTTGAGGCTCTGGCGGGAGCGGCTGCAGACCTGAAAACGAAAGGCTTCGGACTCCTGATTCATGACGCCTATCGACCCTGGTACATCACGAAGGTCTTTTGGGATGCAACACCGGCAAGCCTTCACACATTCGTGGCCGATCCCGCGAAAGGCTCAAAACATAACCGGGGCTGCGCGGTAGATCTCTCCATCTACGAGCTCAAGTCGGGAAAACC
This sequence comes from Bryobacterales bacterium, assembly GCA_030838885.1. GTDB lineage: Bacteria > Acidobacteriota > Terriglobia > Bryobacterales > Bryobacteraceae > BOG-234. The sequence continues at coordinate 6,178 of JAUZEU010000737.1, forward strand.
GGCGGACATGCCCAGCGGTTATGACGAAATGACGAAACGCGCCGATCCGAATTATCATGGCGGTTCAGACGCGCAGCGTGCGAGACGCGACCTGCTGCGCCATGCGATGGAATCACACGGCTTTGCAGTGGACCACGGCGAATGGTGGCACTTCGACTACCGTGACTGGCCCCATTATCCGATAATCAATGTTCCGTTGGAACAAGTAAGCCAGAATTGACCAGAACGAGATAGGATTAATCCTATTATCCAAACTATAGCCAAACCGCCAGTACTCTGCGTCTTGAGTTTCACGTTCTGTTCATACTAATCTCGGGGTGAAGATTCATATGGTCGTTTCTGTTGTTGCGACCGAAAGCAGGACGAGATGAGTGAGAACTCCCGTATTCAGCAGGACGACCGGGTTTGGCGGAATTCAAGTTTAATCTGTGCGCTGGACGACGGAGAGCGACACCTGGGGCACGTCCTCAAGGTTGGCAGACACTGGTATGCGTTCGATGCAACGCATTTCAATGAAGAGTCGAATGGATTTCGAACTCTCGGATCCTTTGCAAGTCTGATCGCTGCTAAGGACGCTGTGGGCCAGAGTGCAAGGGCCGGACATGCTATGAGCGCCAGCGCAGCGACTTATTCGGATCAACTTAATTTTTGAAGCTTTTCATTGCTTCCTGCTCACTGCTGAACGCCGGGATCAGGGTACTGATACCAGTCATATCCATCAAATCCTTGATCTCCGGAGTGGCATTCACCACTTTCAGGCTTCCCTGGTTGCGGACCAAATGCGAGTAACAGCTCATCAACTGGCCCAAGCCAGCGGAGTCGATCTTGGTAACGCGCGCAAGGTCGATGATCACTCGTGAATCTGACTGCTCCAGCACTTCGCGGCGAAGTTCTTCCAGCGTGTTGGCTTTATGAGTCAGTTCCGCATTCGAGCGGAACTGCAGCACGGAAACACCGCTGGAGTGCTTCCAGGCGAGGTTAGAAGATGCGGCGGGCGAGATGCGAAGTTCCGCGGCCATGTGCTCACTGACGCGCAGTTCGTCGAAACACTCATCGCAGCCAAGATAGTGGCCTTCGAACTCCTCAACCCCCTCGGAATCCAGAGAGCGGGAGAGGTATTTCGCTATGATCTGTTCACGCTGTATCGGTTCCATCCTGCAGTTCATGCTCTTCTTCCGCCTACTGAGTGATCACCCGACTCAACTTGTTTCATCTTGCGCCATAGGCTCTTCTAAATCGCTCTTTAGCCCGAAATAGTACTACTCTGAACTGAGCGTCGGACATGTTCCATTCCCGGCATATCTCGTCCTTTTCCTTACCCTCAAGATACAAAGCCCGAAGGATAGTGCGATCACGGTCGGCCAGTTCGGCAAGTCCGTTGTCGATGGCATCACGCATTTCGAGTATTTCCGCTTCAGGGCGAATGCCTGGATCGGGAATCGGGGTGTCCTGATCCAGAATCGGCTCACGCTTGATCCTGCGCCGGTATTCGAGAATCACATTGCGGCAAACCCCGTTAAGAAAAGCTCCGAACTCTTCGGTGTTCCGGATTTGATGCTTCTGTTCCGCACGAACAAAGCGCGCCAAAGTCTCTTGCACGAGATCATCCACATCGGCGCAGCCGCGGCCCACGTGATAAAGGACCTTATAACGCAACTTGAGCCGGAGGCGTTCGAGGGAGTCTTCGTTGAGATCCATTAAGTTTGAATTAGGGGGCTAGTTTCCACCGTGGACCTGCCGGACCAAAGTCGCTTCGATTAAACCATTCTAGTCCGTCTGGCGTATTCATCATCCAAATGTCAGATGAGATCAGGAAGAGGTTGCGCCATCTCTGAAGATTACCGGGCGATTCCTGCGGCTTTCTGGTTCTGAAAGCAGTCCTTGCAGAACACCGGCCTGCCTTGGGTGGGACGGAAAGGAAGTGTGGTCTGGCGTCCGCACTGAGAGCAAACAGCTGAGATTTCTACCCGGGGTTCAGAGTTGCTACGGACGCTGCGACCGCCGTCGCCGTTCTGGCGTTTGGCCTTGCAACTCTTACAGCGTTTGGGCTCGTTGGTGAAATTCTTATCCAAATAGAACTGCTGCTCGCCGACGCTGAACACGAAGTCCGCCGAGCAATCGACACATCTTAAAACCCGATCCTGAAATTGGGCCATCGCACAAATTCCTCTGTTCATTTGCCGTCTGAAGTGTAGGGCGACCGTAAATGAAAAACGGCGAAGCGGTTGAACCCGCTTCGCCGTTCGCAAACTACTCGATTTCCCTGCGACTCTTTTTCCGGTTCCGTTTCCGGGCAAGGGCGGCTTTAACCCGCATCTTTTCACCCGGCTTCAAATAGAAAGAATGCCGCTTGACCTCTTTAATGATGTCTTCCTGCTGCACCTTGCGCTTAAAGCGACGGAGGGCGTTTTCCAACGTTTCCCCCTCCTGGAGCCTTACTTCAGCCAATGATTACACCCCCCAACCGATTCTAAAATTGCCCTTCGCCGGTCAGGAGAGAATCCTGGAACTACCCGGAACAAGGTACTGATATCATATGGAGTTGGTTACGAAAGTCAAGCCCACCCGAATTACCGGCCTAAAACCAACGCCTGAAACAGGCCGGATTCTGAAACAAAAACCCCGAATTAGCTGCCAGAATACATCCAAATGGTAAATGTACTTGCGATCTTGCTGGCTGGAGGAGCGGGTGAGCGACTCTTTCCATTGACCCGCGATACCGCAAAGCCTGGCGTGCCCTTCGGGGGCGTTTACCGCATAATCGATTTCACACTTTCCAACTGTGTGAACTCCGACCTACGGCGAATTTTCATCCTAACACAGTACAAATCGCTGGAACTAAACAGGCATATTCGGGATGGGTGGCAGATCTACAGCTCCACCCTGGGCGAGTTCATTGAAGTTCTGCCGCCCATGAAGAGGGTTTCGGAGGAGTGGTACCAAGGCACTGCCGACGCTATCTATCAAAACCTGCAGAGCATTCTGACTGAGGCGCCCGACCACGTAATGGTGCTTTCCGCAGACCACATCTACAAAATGGACTACTGCGACATGTTGGCGTGGCACAGGGCGCAGCGCGCGGATGTCACCATTGCGACCATCCAGATCAACCCGGCGGAGGCGGACCGCTTCGGCGTCGCCCAAATTAATCATGACTACCGCATTTACGGGTTTGAAGAAAAGCCAAAGCACGGCAACCCCGTGCGATCCGCCTTCGATCCGGACATGATCAGCGCGTCCATGGGGATCTACATCTTCAACACCAAAGTACTGGCGGAAGAACTGATAGCCGACGCCAACGACCCGAATTCTTCCCACGATTTCGGCAAGGACATTCTTCCCCGCTGCCTGGGGCGGCGGCGCGTGGTGGCTTACGACTTTATCGACATCAACGCCAAAGCTGCCCGCTACTGGAGAGACGTGGGGACGCTCGACGCCTACTACGATGCGAATATGGATTTGATCTCCGTCACCCCTGAGTTCAATCTGTACGACTTAAAATGGCCAATCCGCATGCGTCCGATCCAGGCTCCGCCGGCGAAGTTCGTGTTTGGCGAAGAAGGGCAACGGATGGGAGCGGCAATCGATTCCATGGTGTCGCCTGGTTGCATCGTGTCGGGAGGCAGGGTACGGCGAAGCGTATTGGCGCCCTTCGTTCGGGTGAACAGTTACAGCGACGTTGATTCGTCGATAGTGATGCCTCACGCGGTTATCGGGCGGTACAGTCGGGTGCGGCGCGCCATCCTTGATGAAGGCGTGGTGCTGCCAGAGAACAGCAGCGTGGGCTTCGATCCGGAGGCGGACCGCGCCATGGGGCGCGTAGTGACCGAATCCGGAATTACCGTGGTTCCCTCCCCCGTACACCGGGGCTGAGTGCTTTGGGCAGTTCAATTTCAGGAGAAAGTTTTTCCACAATCAAACTATGTCAACCATCATTAAAGTAAACGGGATCGAAATCCTCGATTCACGTGGCAATCCCACGGTCGAGGCGGAGGTTTTCTTAGCCGACGGCAGCGCGGGCCGCGCCGCGGTACCGAGCGGAGCCTCCACCGGTGAGCACGAGGCAGCTGAACTGCGCGACGAAGACAAGAAGCGGTATCTGGGCAAAGGTACGCTCAAAGCCGTCGCCAACATCAATGGACCGATTGCGGCCGCACTCCAGGGGCATGACGCGACACTGCAGGCGAAACTCGACCAGTTGATGATCGATGCCGATGGCACAGCGAACAAGAGCAATCTGGGCGCAAACGCAATTCTGGCTGTATCCATGGCTATAGCGAGGGCCGCCGCTGCTTCGCAGAAGACACCGCTGTACCGTTATCTGGGTGGCGTAAGCGCCTGTATGCTGCCGGTTCCGATGATGAACATCATCAATGGCGGCGCGCATGCTGACAATTCGGTGGACATGCAGGAATTCATGATTATTCCTCATGGCGCCGAGAAGTTTTCGGAGTCGTTGCGCATGGGGGTGGAAGTGTTCCACAACCTGAAAACGGTGTTGAAGAAGCGCGGCTACTCGACGGCAGTGGGTGATGAAGGCGGTTTCGCGCCGAATCTCAAGTCCAACGATGAGGCGCTAGAGGTAGTTTTGGAAGCGATTACGCTGGCAGGGTACAAGCCCGGCGACCAGATCAGTATCGCGCTGGACCCCGCATCGAGCGAGTTCTATCAGGACGGGATGTACGTGTTCAAGAAGTCAGACAAGAGCCGCCGGACCAGTGAACAGATGGTGGAATACTGGGCTAACTGGCGCCGCCAGTACCCTATCATTTCGATTGAAGACGGCATGGCCGAAGACGATTGGGATGGCTGGAAGCTCATGACCGACATGATGGGCGCGAACACGCAGTTGGTAGGCGATGACTTGTTCGTGACCAACACAGCGCGGTTGAAGCGCGGTATCGAGACGGGCGTCGCGAATTCCATTCTGGTGAAGGTTAACCAGATCGGCACCCTGACTGAGACGCTGGATGCGATGCAGACAGCGTTCAAGAATGGCTACACCGCCGTGGTGTCGCACCGTTCGGGCGAAACCGAAGACCCGTTTATTGCGGATCTTGCCGTGGCGACGAATGCCGGACAAATCAAGACCGGTTCGGCCAGCCGGACGGACCGCATCGCGAAGTACAACCAGTTGCTCCGGATCGAAGAGCGTCTGGGCGCGGCGGCGAAATTCCCGGGCAGAAAGGCGTTCCGGCAATAATGTCGCGGCACAAGCCACTGATTCTCACAATTCTGGACGGCTGGGGTTTTTCCCCGGCCGTGGCAGGCAACGCCATTGCGATGGCGCGCAAGCCAAATTACGACAAGCTGCTTCGCGAATTCCCCAACACGCTGGTGCAGACTTCCGGGCCGTCTGTCGGCTTGCCTGAAGGGCAGATGGGGAACAGCGAGGTGGGCCATCTGAACATCGGGGCCGGTCGTGTTGTTCACATGGATGTTACACGTATCGACCTGATGATTGCGTCGGGCGACATCTACAAGGATCCGCTGTTGCTGGATGTAATGCACTATGCGCGCGCGGGGCGCCGGCTCCACATCATGGGCCTGCTGAGCGACGGCGGCGTGCATTCCCTGCAGGAACACCTCTACGCGTTGCTGAGAATGGCGAAGAAGGAGAAGGTGGAGCAGGTGTTCGTGCACTGCTTCATGGATGGCCGCGACACACCACCGGAGAGCGGCGTCGACCGGATTCGCGAGTTACAGCAGAAGATGCGCGAATACAGTGTGGGCCAGATTGCGACGGTAGCCGGACGTTACTACGCGATGGACCGGGACAAGCGCTGGGAACGCATCGAGAAGGCATTCGACGCCATGGTGCTGGGAACGGGCGAGAAGGCTACGGATCCCGTCGAGGTAATGAAGCGCTCCTATGAACAAGGTGTTACTGACGAATTCGTCATGCCAGTGACAATGGTGGACGCGCGCAATCAGCCCATCGGCTTGATCCGTGACGGAGATGCCTGCTTTTTCTTCAACTATCGCGCGGATCGTGGACGCGAAATGACCGAAGCGCTGACCAGCGCATCACTGGAAGTGCCCGCCCGAACCAAGGTTCCGAAGAACCTGAAGTTCGCGACCATGACTCAGTACGACAAGAGCCTGAACATTCCATATGTGCTGACACGCGAACCGCTGAACAACATCATGGGCTATATTTGCCAGGAACTGAACTGGAAGAATCTCCGGATCGCCGAAACCGAGAAATATGCACATGTAACTTACTTCTTCAACGGCGGGATCGAGAAGCCGTTTTCGGGAGAAGAACGCGAGATGGTGGCTTCGCCCAAGGTAGCGACTTATGATCTGAAGCCCGAAATGAGCGCGGATGGCGTTACGGAAATTGTGCTCGACGCGATGGGGCGCAAGGATTTCGACGTCATCGTAATGAACTTTGCCAACGCGGATATGGTGGGCCATTCGGGCAAGCTGGAGCCTACGATCCGTGCCGTGGAAAAGGTGGACGAGTGTCTGGGGCGCATCTGGCAGCGTCTGAAGGAAAAGAACGGGCGCTGGATCATCACGGCCGATCACGGAAATGCCGAAACCATGATCGATCCGGTAACCGGCGGACCGCATACTTATCACACGACGAACCCGGTGCCCTTCGTACTGGTGGACGATTCCGGCGATGCTCTGCGGAAAGGCGGAGCGCTGCAGGATGTTGCGCCGACCATTCTGGGAGTGCTGGGTGAAAACCAGCCGAAGGATATGACCGGGCGGGATCTGCGGATCCGTTAAGATCGGGCTGGTTGCAGAGCCCGCTCAGCGGCGCATAAACACAGCGACGCCGGAGGGGCTCACGGTAAAGTGGTCCACACCGTACTGCATGTCGAACCACTGGGACACGGTGGCATCAGGGAAGGAAGGGCGCACGAAGGCCTCAATCGCCAGATCCAGCGCCCTTCCTTCCAGAGGTATGCCGGAGATTTCCACGCGTTCCACGTCGACGCGGGCGCGTCCGTTGCGCGATTGCAGACGCGCTGTGACCTTAACCGGGCGTTCACCGGCGAAAAGGTTTTTCAGCAGCCAGCCAACGGGCTCGCCGGTAGCGGCCTGGCGCAGCTTGAGGAAGTTGATATCCGCATAGCCGGTGGCAATGCCGGCGCCGAGCACCAGCCGCGTATTGCGCGCCCCCTGCGGCGCGTGAATGGTCGCAGCCTCAGCCACCACGGCGTTCAGTTCGGCAGGAGAGAATACAATGCGGCCTCCTTTCGGAACGCGTCCCGCTTCGATGATGTCCAGCTTGTTGCGCGCGGAGTGAGAATCGTAAATCGCGGCGCAAAGACCCGCCGTGACGGCAAGCGCGGCCACGGCAATGGAAAATACCCTCACATCAGTATTGACGCACAACCGCTTCGTTCGGGGACAATAGAGATTGCCGAACCCGCTTGTCACGACCCGTCCTGCCACGGAGCGAGATTATCCGGCAATCGCAGGAATTCAATCCGCGTGCCCCGAAGCCGCTCAATGGCCGGTGGGCGATTACTCGAACTTCCCCGTGTTGATTGCGTTCACCGGAGTGGAACCCGCCGGATTCTGCGCGTGGCGTCAACTGGGTGAGGCCGAGGCAGAGCTACTGAATCTCGCGGTCGCCCCGGACGCACGCCGCCAGGGAGTCGCGGGCGCGTTGCTGGAGGCCTTGCGCGAAACTGCGACGGGGCATATTTTCCTCGAGGTGGCCGAAACGAATATGCCGGCGATTGCGCTTTACCGCAGATTCGGATGGGAGCCGGTTGCAGTCAGACAAGGCTACTACGACAAAGGCGCGACGAACGCGGTTGTGATGAAGAAAGGTTCATGGTAAAGTCCTGGGTAGACAGGCGGGTTAACCGCCTGCACTTCAAACGAAGAAGTGAAGCTTCCCACCGGGCTGCCCGGCGTATCGGGTGGCAAGGCGAGGCAACTCCACTCAAGGAGACATGCCCAGAATGGACCGGAATACGCTGGAAGAAATCAAAGCGCATCTGATGCAGACGAACGAACACTTCAGGGACCTTTTGCGCCAGCATCATGAGTATGATTTGCTGGTGGATCAACTGGAGAGCAAAACCGCTCTGACCCCTCAGGAAGAGCTCGAAGAACATCGTCTGAAGAAACTCAAACTTCACCTGAAAGACGAGATGGAACAAATGGTGAGTGAGTACAATCTTCAACACGCTGCTGGTTGAAGATCGTCGGGTGCGCTTGCACGTTGGTAACCTTGTGCCCGGCTGCCATGAAGGCGGCCGGGCATTTTGCATTTCATGAGCCGCATCGCCAATGGACGAAATTATTCGCATTCCTGTCATGGATGTTCTCGATCTGCATAGCATCCCGCCCCGGGATGTCAAACCTGTTGTCGAAGAGTATCTAGACGAGGCTCGGCGATTAGGCTTCACTGCCTTGAGGATCATTCATGGACGCGGTATTGGAGTGCAACGCGAGGTCGTACGAGGTGTGCTGGCCAGGACTGCGTTCGTGCGGAGCTTCGGGGATGCGCCGCCGGAAGCAGGCGGCTGGGGCGCAACGCTGGTTACTCTCGAGTTCACTCCCGATGCTTCGGGTTCGCCGACTGGCGAAGGGCATGAGCCACTCCTCCGTGGCGATCAAAAGTTCTGAAGCCTGCCAAAACCAGGTGCGTCAGCAAAGGTCTGAGCGGCTCCTCGACAGCGGCAATCTGAGCGAGCAGCGCTTCGGTGCCTGGCTCTTCCACATGCCATTGCCAACTCTGGCGGCCGGAGTGCGCGTACTCTCCGACAGTCCTTGCAAACAGCGCCGTGGCGAGTTGGACCGATTCGGCATCCCGCACCCCGCAATGGCGCAGGATTCGCGCGACCGCATCGATCAGAGGGGTGATGGCGGCGCTGCCCAGGGTCACGCCTGCATCGAACAAAGCCTCTGAACCCTCAGCTATCACGACGGGCTTGAACCGCAATTCCCGGACAAGACTGCTTGCCAGGGTCAGTGCAGGGGCGTTGCCTTGCACCAGCAGCCGCCCGGGCAGACCGCATCTGCACATCTTGGCGACACTTGCGCCGAGGTCCCGAAACCGAGCGGTTGCGGCGAGATCAGCTCCGCAGTCGCAGAAAACGAGAGACTTGCCCGGCCAATGGATTCTGGCCGCTGCGAGCTCGTCCAGCAGAACGGTAAATTGCTCCTGAGGAGAATGAAACAGAATCAGGCGCACGCCGTCGAGTTCATCCAGCGACCGAACCGGCCAGCCTGCTTTCAGGGTGTTCGCAATGCGACTGGCAACGCGAAAGGAGACGCCGCCAACCGGACCCAGCGCTACGGCGTTCCGCGGCAGTTGCCCAATAATTCCGCCGCTGACCCCGCCAGCGCCCACGATTCCATATTCAGTTTTCAGTTTTGATCGCATGGCGCACCGGTCGATAAGACCCCGGCGCGCGTTATAAAGCTTTTGCCCGGAGTTGTTTGAGTTTATCCCGAAACTGCGCCGCTTTTTCAAATTCAAATTTCCTGGCCGCGTCGCGCATGCTCGCTTCCAGATCCGCTATGTACTTCTCACGCTGATCGGGGGTAAGTTCATCTTCCGCCACTTCAGGTTCCGCTGGAACCGTCACGTAGTCGCCTTCCGCAATTCTCACCAGCGTCAGATCGATCGGCTTGATGATGGATTGAGGCGTAATATTGTTGTCCACGTTGTATTGCAGTTGCGTTACGCGGCGCCGGGACGTTTCGTCAATCGCGCGTTTCATACTGTCGGTCATCACGTCCGCATAGAGAATCGCCCTGCCTTCCAGATGACGGGCAGCGCGACCTATCGTCTGAATCAGCGAACCTGTGGAACGCAGAAAGCCTTCCTTGTCGGCATCGAGGATTGCCACCAGCGAAACTTCCGGCAGATCGAGGCCTTCTCGCAACAGATTGATGCCAATCAGCACTTCGAAAACGCCCAGACGTAAATCCCGGAGAATTTTCATGCGATCCAGGGTACTGACTTCCGAGTGCAGGTAATTGCACTTCACGCCTACTTCGGCATAGTACTCGGAGAGATCTTCCGCCATTCGCTTGGTGAGGGTTGTAACCAGCACACGTTGATTGAGTGCGACACGCTTGCGGATTTCGTTGAGAAGGTCGTCGACCTGTCCTTTGATGGGCCGGATTTCGATAGGTGGATCCACCAGGCCCGTAGGGCGGATAATCTGCTCCACAACAACGCCCTCCGACTTTGTGAGTTCGTAGGGGCCCGGTGTGGCGGAGACGTATACGATCTGGTTGACGCGGTGCTCAAATTCTTCGAAGGTCAGCGGCCGGTTATCCAGAGCGCTGGGCAGCCGGAAGCCGTGAGCGACCAGAATCTCTTTGCGCGAGCGATCGCCGTGATACATACCATGAAGCTGCGGCATGGTCTGGTGGCTCTCATCGATGAACATGAGGGAGTCGCCGGGCAGGTAGTCGAGCAGTGTGGGCGGAGCTTCTCCGGGCAGGCGACCGGAGAAGTGGCGCGAGTAATTCTCGATGCCATGACAATAGCCGATCTCTTTCATCATTTCGAGATCGAACATGGTGCGCTGATGCAGCCTCTGCGCTTCAATCAGCTTGCCCTGAGCTTCCAACTGCGGCCGCCAGGCTTCGAGTTCCGCCTTGATGGAATCGATGGCTGCTTCCTTGGTGAGACGCGACATCACGTAGTGCGTCTTCGGGTAGATGGGCAGCCTTTGATAAGTCTGCAGCACCTGCCCAAGCAAAGGGTCTATCTGTGAGAGGGCTTCTACTTCATCACCCCACATCTCAATCCGGTAGGCATTTTCGTCGTAAGTGGGCCAGACCTCGATCACATCGCCGCGAACGCGAAAGGTGCCGCGGCGGAAATCATGCTCGTTGCGGTCGTACAGAATCTCAACCAGCTTGGAGATGATTTCCCTGCGAGTGATCTTCTGCCCTTTTTCCAGCATCAACAGCATGCCGTAGTACGCTTCGGGAGATCCAAGCCCGTAAATACAGCTCACGCTGGCGACGATGACGCAATCCCGCCGTTCGAACAGAGATTTCGTGGCAGCGAGGCGAAGCCGGTCAAGGTCGTCGTTAATGGTGGATTCTTTTTCTATATATACGTCGCTGGAGGCAATGTAAGCTTCAGGCTGATAGTAGTCGTAATAGCTGACGAAGTACTCGACCGCATTGGCGGGGAAAAATGACTTGAACTCCTGATATAGCTGGGCAGCCAGGGTTTTGTTGTGAGCCAACACCAATGCCGGGCGGCCAGTTTTCTCGATCAGCTTAGCCATGGTGAAGGTCTTGCCGGACCCGGTCACGCCAAGCAGGACCTGGTGTTTTTCGCCGTCATCCAGACCCCGGCCAAGTTCTGCAATAGCGGTCTTCTGGTCGCCTTTGGGAGTGTAAGAAACGGCCAGTTGGAAGGACATAAATCCAGTATAGAATTGTGACGGACAACACCCGGGCGATCCGGATGCAGGCTGGCGGGGACTAGAGACCAGTCAGACCGTCAAGGAGCCGGTTGCTGTCACCGATGGATGCCGGATGATTATCCATATGGTGCAGCAATGTTAGCCATAGATTTGTAGTCGGCGTGCCCTTCGCGTATCTGAGATAGCGGCCCGTCTTCGGCGCGCCGTTACCGCCACCTGCCACCAGGACCGGCAGGTTCTCATGGCTGTACTGATTAGCGTCCGGCAATGCCGCTTCCATAGACAACCATCGAATGATTCAGCCGGGTGCGGTCGCCCCCCGAATCGATTTGAGCTTCCCGAGAAAATATGCAAACTGTAGCGCATGGAAGGTATTGATCTGCGTCATCTTTTGGATGTTGTCCGGATTACCGCGATGGTGCGTCAGGGGACAATACGGTTCCGGAATTCCGATTCTGGGCCGGCCCAGGGCCGCGGTGCCGATCTTGTACTCCGTCAGTTCACTTTCGCGGCCATCTATCTCCGCTTCGCAGAGAAAGCGAGCAGACATCGCAGGCGTTCTGAACGGGCGAAGGTTTCGCTTCAAGAGCCGCCTCCATCGCGTGGATTTCCTCTTCGGCGCCGATCCCGGAGTCGACGTACTTACCGACCATACCTCTCTCCACAGCTTCTCTCACGAGGATTTGAAAATGTCATATGCAGGGCGGGTTATCGGTTGGTGTTCTCGTACCATTTCAGCGTGGTCGAAGAAATACAGACGATGTCTATCGCGCGGTCAGCATTCAGATCGGCTGCGGCGCATGCGGCAGCGCCCATTCCACCAGAGTCGAGAACCTGCTTTTCCCAGCCGGGCTTCCCTGCTCCATCCCTGCCTGCCCTATAAACAAACACGCTTTTGCTTCCCTGCCGGAAACCCGCGATCACCTCATCGCGGCCATCGCCGTCTATGTCAGCGGTCATCACGGTATGACCATCAGTCAGTGAATCGTCTATCTGTTGCCGCTTCCAGACTTTATTCCGAAGCGTGTAGATTGCGACCTGATTTCCATGCCACGGCTCAATCGCGGCGAGGAACTTCTCAGAACCGAGATAGCCCACGGCGACATCACTGGAGCCGCACTTCGGGCAAGGCGAGGGGTCCCCTTTCGCGATTTCCGTTCTGGTCCAGCCATGTTTGCCGAACTGCAGCAGATGAATGCCGGAGAAACTCGCGGTGAGGATGCTGTCGTGCTTGTCCTTCGGATTCCACCTGTTGATGAAGATCCCGTGCTGCACACCTTCGTTCGCGTCACTGATGACTTCCCGCTTCCAGTCGCCGGGCCGGTACATCACCAGCGGCGCGTGGTCGCCGGCATAGTTGGGTGGGCCGGCGTGCGCACCGGTGAGCGCCGCATTGATGGCGACCTTCCTGCCCGACCCGTCGACATCGGCCCAGCGGAGGCGGTGCGATGTGGTCAGTTCATCAATCTGTCGGAGCGTCCAGGGCTGGCGCGGATCCCCGTCGTGATGAAGCACTCCAACTTTGCCGATGCTCTTCGCTGCATCGTTCGCGAACTCCCAGGCAACTACGATTTCGGGGATACCGTCACCATCCACATCGGCCGCCGCGCAGTTGATGGTGTGGAGAAGATTGATCGCCAGCACATGCCGCTCCCAGGTGGGATTCTCGAACCAGACAAGGTCCAGACCGCCGGATGCCAACGCAATGATGTCAGGCTTGCCGTCGTGATTCAGGTCGACAACGACTGCCTGGTATCCGCCTTTCAGGCCAGTAGCAATGGTGTGTTCCGTGAACGGAAGGGGTGCCTGAGCTGTCACCAGCGGGGCCAGAGCGAACAATACAAACACAGTGCGCATTGCCCGCCAGTATATCGGGAATTACTTATTGGCCTCACCAGCCTTGAAACCCGGCGACACAGTTCCTTTTTCCTTGGCGACGGGCAGCAGCGTAGGGTAGAACTGCACGAAGGTATTGTCGACTGCCGCGTTCTGCGCGTGACAGGTGTAGCAGCTTTCGGTTCGGGCCAGTGCCTTACTCTCAGTACCGCTGCGTCCGAAAGCATAGAAGGTCCATTTACCCCCATCCTTTACCTCGGCCTCAACAGCTGCGATGCCGGATTGATAGTGGCCCCCTTTGTTGATAGAGCCCCTGGAGTCAGAGGCACGGATTTCCAAAATAAACGTTGTCTTATCCGGCCATTTGCCCGATTTCACAAATGCCTGATAGGCGGCCCGGTTCACGAACACGTTTTCAAAGCTGGGGTGCTCGGTCGTGGATACGTTCGCCTGAGGGCCATACGTCATACCAAGCCCGGCGCTCACAAACACCCATTCACGGTAATCCGAGGGCAGCTGCAGCGAACCGTCCGGCGTGTACCGAGGCGCTACCCTGTCCTGCGCGGAGAGGACCACAGCGGATGTGATCACAAGAAAT
>JAUZEU010000739.1 GCA_030838885.1 Bryobacterales bacterium
CGGCCCCGTCTTCACTACCGCCTCCAAACATCGCCCTGACCCCACCGTCGGACTCGCCGGACTCCGCACTGTAAGTAGCCTCACAATCAGACCCCTGGTCGCCATCGGAGGCATTACCCGCGACAACGCCCAAGCGTGCTTCGAAGCAGGTGCGAACTCCGTGGCCGTCATCAGCGACCTGCTTCCTGTATCCTTTCCTGTATCTGCATCAAAACAGACCTTACGCGATCGGATGGCTGAATGGCAACGACTGATCCAGCGGTAGTCACCGAACAAAAATCCGGTTTCGTGAAAGGTCTTGGCCTCACGGACGCCACCACGCTTGTCATGGGCTCGATGATCGGCTCCGGCATCTTCATCGTGAGCGCGGACGTGGCGCGCCAGGTCAAATCGCCCGGTTTGCTTATTATCTGCTGGCTGCTGGGTGCGCTCCTCACCATCGTCGCTGCCCTGAGCTACGGCGAACTCGCAGCCGCCATGCCGCACGCCGGAGGGCAGTACGTCTACCTCCGGGAGGCATTCGGCCGCCTTTGGGGCTTTCTCTATGGCTGGACCCTCTTCGTTGTCATCCAGACAGGCACTATTGCCGCCGTCGCCGTTGCCTTCGCAAAATACACCGGCGTCTTCTTCCCCTCAATCTCAGCCAAAAACTATCTCGTCGGATCCGGCGCAATCGGCGTCACCACGCAGCAACTGCTCGCGATTGTTGTCATCGTGATCCTGACTCTCGTGAATACTCGCGGCATCCGAACAGGCGCCATCGTACAGAACGTCTTCACCTTCGCTAAGGTCGGCTCGCTACTTGGCCTCGCGATCTTCGGCTTCCTCCTCGGCCGCAATCCGCAGGCGATCAGCGCGAACTTCGGCCATCTTTGGGAGGGCAGCGATACCAGTTGGATGGCGTGTGTTGCGATCGTCGGCACCGCCATGGTCGGCCCGCTGTTCTCCTCGGACTCCTGGAATAACGTCACTTTCGCTGCCGCCGAAGTCCGCAACCCGCGCCGCAACCTGCCGCTGTCGCTGGGCCTGGGAGTTGGCATCGTGTCCGCCCTCTACATCGCCTGCAACTTCGTTTATCTGTCGGTTCTCACCTTCCAGCAGATCCAGAGCGCCCCGGAAGACCGGGTAGCCACAGCCGTCGTTTCCGTCATGTTCGGGCCGGTTGCGACGCAGATTATGGCGGCCGCCATCATGGTGTCGACTTTCGGCTGCCTGAACGGAATTATTTTGTCCGGCGCGCGCGTCTATTTCACCATGGCGCACGACAACCTCTTCTTCAGGAAAGCAGGGGAACTCAGCCCCGGCACGCGCGCCCCAGTCGCCGCGCTGATCATGCAGTGCATCTGGTCCGTACTGCTGACCCTCAGCGGCCAGTACAATGATTTGCTCGATTATGTTATCTTTGCAGTTCTGCTTTTCTACATCCTGACGATCGGTGGGCTCTTCCGGCTCCGCCGAACCCGTCCGGATCTGGAGCGGCCCTACCGCGCTGTGGGCTACCCCGTTCTGCCGGCCCTCTATATCGTGATGGCCGGCCTCATAGAAATCTTGTTGTTGTGGAATAAGCCCACGTACACCGTGCGGGGGCTCATTCTGGTTCTGCTGGGGGTGCCCGTTTATTTCCTCTGGCGGCGGAAAGAAGGATACCGATCTTGAGCCTGTTTGCCACAAAACCGATCGCCCGTATCATGCGCGAAAGCGAAGCGGGTGAGCATCAACTGAAGCGCACGCTGGGCCCTGTCCACCTGATTGCTCTGGGCATAGGAGCCATCATCGGAGCAGGCTTATTTGCGCTCACGCCGAAAGCCGCGCACGACAACGCCGGGCCAGCCGTTGTTTTCTCCTTCCTCATCGCCGCCTTCGGTTGCGCCTTCGCTGGCATGTGCTACAGCGAATTCGCCACCATGATTCCCATCGCGGGCAGCGCTTATACCTATGCGTACGCCACCATGGGTGAGCTGCTGGCGTGGATCATTGGCTGGGACCTTGTTCTCGAATATGCCACCGGCGCCGCAACAGTATCGGTGAGTTGGTCGAAGTATCTCGTGCGGTTGTTCCAGACTTTCGGAATCACGCTGCCGCCCGCCCTCACAAAATCTTACTTTGAAGGTGGACTCGTAAACCTGCCCGCGATCTTAATCATCTGCGTGGTGTCCGTCGTCCTGATCGTAGGAATTCAGGAATCAGCCAGGCTGAACGGCCTTATTGTGGCTCTCAAAGTCGCCATCGTGGTGCTGGTAATCGGGCTCGGCTTTTCCTACATCAACCATGCCAACTACGTGCCGTTCATACCGCCCAACACCGGCGAGTTCGGCCACTACGGCTGGAGCGGCGTCATGCGCGCGGCGGGCGTCATCTTCTTCGCGTACATCGGGTTCGACGCTGTTTCCACGGCCGCTCAGGAGGCGAAAAATCCACAGCGTGATATGCCTTTGGGCATCATCGGCTCGCTGGGGATCTGCACTCTTCTTTACGTAGGTTTCGCGTACGTGCTGTCCGGCATCGTGAACTACAAAGACATGACCGATACAGCCATTTATGAGGCTCTGCACAACATCGGTTATGACTGGCTGGGAACCGGCGTCGTAATTGGAATCCTCGCAGGCTATACCTCGGTGATCCTGGTCATGCTTCTGGGTCAGAGCCGGGTGTTCTACTCGATGTCGCGCGATGGCTTGCTGCCCAAGCTCTTCTCCGACGTCCACCCGAAGTTCAAAACGCCGTGGCGCTGCAACCTCGTTTTCATGGCCTTCGTCAGCCTCTTTTCGGGCTTCGTTCCGCTGTCGAGCCTGGGCGATATGACCAGCATCGGCACACTGCTCGCTTTCGTGATCGTGTGCGGCGGGATCCTGGTCATGCGCCACACGCATCCGCACCTGCCGCGCCCCTACAGGACGCCTTTCGTGCCGGTTGTTCCCATCCTTGGCATCGTGGTTTGCTTCGCCATGATGGCGTCGCTCGACATGATGACGTGGATCCGTTTGGTCGTCTGGCTGATCATCGGCCTCGCGATTTACTTCACTTACAGCCGCAGCCGCAGCCACCTCGTGACCGACCCGGAAAGCGAGCACGCGAAGCTGTAGAACCGGTGTCGTAATACTGGAGTGGTGTCTACTGTAATCACCTCCACTGACCTTCCAGGCATCGAGCGCGTTGCGAGCGGTAAAGTTCGCGATGTCTATGCTGTTGGCGATGACCTTCTGATCGTCGCCACCGACCGAATCTCAGCCTTCGATTGCGTCCTGCCGCAGGGCATTCCGGGCAAAGGGCGTGTGCTCACGCAGATGTCGCTGTTCTGGTTCGATTTTCTCAAAGATGTGGTTCCGAACCACCTGATCAGCGCCAGCGTCGACGACTTCCCTGCCCCTCTGGGTAATTACCGTGATCAGCTGGAAGGCCGCTCCATGCTCGTGAAGCGTTGCCGAATGGAACCGGTGGAGTGTGTGGCGCGCGGCTACGTCTCCGGGTCCGGCTGGAAAGATTATGAACGCAGGGGTGCGATCTGCGGCGTCACGCTGCCAGCCGGCCTGCTCGAAAGCGATCGCCATCCGGAACCGATCTTTACACCGGCTGCGAAAGCCACGACCGGGCACGACGAAAATATCTCATTCGACACTGCCGCCGAAACGGTGGGACTGGAAACGGCGACGCTCTTACGCGACCTGACGCTGCGCATCTACGCCCGAGCTGCGCAGCACGCGGAGACCCGTGGCATCATCCTCGCCGATACGAAATTCGAGTTCGGCTGGCATAACGGCGAATTATTGCTGGGCGACGAAGTTCTCACTCCGGATTCTTCGCGCTATTGGCCCCGTGATACCTACAAGCCGGGTGGACCGCAGCAGTCCTTCGACAAACAATTCGTCCGTGACTACCTGGAAACGGTGACGTGGAACAAGCAGCCACCCGCTCCTCCATTGCCGCCGGACGTGATTGAGAAAACTTCTGAGAAATACCACGACGCGTACCGCCGCATCACCGGGCTCAGTCTGTGAACTGGCTCGATATCATCTTCATCACGGTCCTGCTGTTCTCCACGGTTCTCAGCTTCCGCAAAGGCTTCTCGCGGGAGGTCATCGGGCTGGCGGCATCTATCTTTGCGCTGGTGTTGGCGATGTGGTTCTATGGCCTTGCAGGCTCGTTTGTGGCGCCTTATGTGGATTCGGCCAGAGTCGCTAATCTTCTCGGCTTCATTCTGGTAGTGGTCGCGGTGTTGCTGGGCGGCGCGATCTTGTCCTGGATCGTCAATCGCTTCCTCAGAACCATCGGCCTCTCTTTTTTCGACCGCCTGCTGGGTGCCGTATTTGGCCTTGCACGAGGCTTGCTGGTAGTGATCGCTGTATTAACTGCCTTTATGGCCTTTGGGGCACATGCCGGCACGGACAACACGCCCTCGTCGGTGGTAAACTCCAAACTTGCGCCGTACGTACTGGAAGCATCCCGCTTCGCGGTGGCGATTGCCCCGATGGATCTGAAGCAGAGCTTCCGAAAGTACTACTCAAAAGTCCAGTCAGCTGTGGCAGAGCGCGCGCCAAAACATACGGAAAAGGAATTTTAGTCGCGAATGAACGAAGGTTTGGACGGGCTCATCGATCGCCTGGTAACGGCAGGTTTCTTTCTTGAAGAGGCCGTGGAGATGATCGAAAAAGGCATGATCGATCGTCAACTCAAGCAGCACGCCGGGAACCAGTCCGCGGCCGCAAAGGCGCTGGGCATTCATCGCAACACTTTGCTGCGCAAGATGCTGCAGCACGGCATGGACACGAAGCGTCCGCGCTCCAAACCTCCCACCAGCGTGAAAAGCAAGCCCGCGCGCCGCAAACACACCGCCTGATGCCGCTCCTGATTTTCGATCTGGACGGAACCCTGATTGATTCGCGGCTGGATCTGGCTCACGCGGTGAATGCCACGCGCGAGCACATGGGCAAGCCGCCGTTGTCCCACGAGTTGATCTTTTCCTATGTAGGTAATGGCGCGCCTGTGCTGGTGCAACGCGCGATGGGAGCGGATGCGTCAGTGGAAGAGGTGCAAGCTGCGCTGGAGTTCTTTCTGGCGTATTACAGGCAGCACTCGCTCGATTACACGGTCCTCTACCCTGGTGTTCGCGAATCCATCGAACAACTGAGCGCAGCTGGAATAATGCTTGCTGTGCTGACCAATAAGCCGGTTGGTATTACCCGGCTGATCATGGATCATCTGGATCTGTCAGGCAGAATGTTCCGCATCTATGGCGGGAACAGTTTCGATCAGAAGAAACCTCATCCCGTTGGGATCGATACGCTCCGTACTGAGGCTGGGGCGACTCAGGCGGACACGTGGATGATAGGTGACAGCTGGGTGGATATCCAGACTGCCCGGAACGCCGGAGTGCCCTCCTGCGGAGTCACGTACGGATTTCAACCGGAGAGCCTGGTCGAGTATCCTCCGGATGTGCTTGTTGACCGGCTGGAAGATTTCGCCCAGCGGTTTCTGCCGGAGCGGGTAGGGTAATGAGAGGTGCCGGATGAGTTGCGTCTTCTGCGATATCGCCTCGGGTAAGATCGCGGCTGAGATCGTCTGGCGCGGCGATACGGCTCTGGCCTTTCTCGATCATCGTCCGCTGTTCCCGGGCCATGTTCTGCTCATTCCCGATCAACATATCGAGACTCTGGCCGATCTGCCGGTCTCCCAGATCCCTCCGTACTTCGAAGCTGCGCAGAGGCTGCACCGGGCCGTGGAAACCGCACTGGGTGCGCAGGGCACCTTCATCGCCATCAACAACCGGGTGAGCCAGAGCGTTCCCCATCTGCACACGCACATCGTGCCCAGGCGCAAGGGCGACGGATTGAAAGGCTTCTTCTGGCCGCGCCACCATTATGAGAGCGACGATCATCTGCGCGAAACTGCGGCGAAGATCCGTTCTCTGATGATTGACTGATGGCGAATCCAGTCGCCGTGGATGCCCACCTGGAGGGCCGCCCGAAACTTTATATAGCCTTCATAACCAGGGAATTGATATCATGGCGAGTCCATGTGGCAACACAACTACACTCCCATCGCCAATAGTCTGCCGCTGTCCGCTTTAGTGGCTGCGCTCCCGATTTTCGTCCTCTTATTCATGCTGGGAGTGATGCGAAAGGCGGCGTGGATCTCGGCGTCCGCGGGCCTGATCGCAGCTATGCTGGTTGCCCTTTTCGCATACGGTATGCCTCCCACAACGATGGTGAGCGCTTTCCTGTACGGCGCGGCGCAGGGTCTCTTTCCCATTGGCTGGGTGGTCTTCTCGGCCATCCTGCTTTACAACATCACCGTAACGACCGGTAAGTTCGAGATTGTCAAAAATTCCATCGGAAATCTCACCAGCGATCGACGGCTGCAGGCGCTTCTGATTGCCTTCGCTTTCGGCGCCTTCATCGAAGGCGCGGCGGGTTTCGGAACTCCCGTAGCGGTGGCCGCCGCGATGCTGACCGGACTTGGCTTCTCGCCTTTCTATGCCGGCGGCATCTGTTTGCTCGCGAACACTGCCCCGGTCGCGTTCGGCTCCATCGGAATCCCGATCATCACGCTCCAGAGAGTCACGGGCCTGTCGCTGGCCCGGCTGAGCGCCGGTGTGGGGCGAATCTGCGCGCCGGTGTCTCTGATTGTGCCCGCCTACTTGATCCTCGTCATGGGCGGGTGGAAGGGGTTGATGGGCGTGATGCCTGCAGCCGCGGTATGCGGCATCCTGTTTGCCGGCACCCAGTTCCTGGTGTCGAACTTTATGGGACCCGAACTGACCGACATTCTTGCCTCTCTGGCGGCGCTTGGCGGGCTCGTGCTGCTTCTGAAAGTCTGGAAGCCCAAAGACAAGTTCCAACTGGACGGCGACAGCCCCATGCCTGCCCGCAAGCACATTCCTGTGGGCGAGGCGCTGTACGCGTGGTCGCCGTTCATCATCCTGGTGATTTGCGTTCTGACGTGGGGGCTGATGAAGGCGAAACTCAATACACAGAGCATCGTGTTCGAGTGGCCGGGTCTGCACAACATCATCCAGAAGATGCCGCCTGTCACGGCGAAATCGATTCCCTACGATGCGCGGTACACCTTCGACTGGCTATCGGCTGCGGGCACGGCTTGTCTGGTCGCGTCAATTCTTTCGGCGATCATGCTTCGGGTCTCTGTCGGCAAGTTCTTTCAGGTGCTTGCCAGTACGGCGCGTCAACTAATGTTCGCGGAACTGACCATTGCGATCGTGTTGGGCCTGGCATTCCTGATGAACTACTCCGGCTCCACCGGAACGCTCGGGCTGGGGTTTGCGGCCACGGGCGCGATGTTCCCCTTCTTCAGCGCGCTGCTGGGCTGGCTGGGTGTGTTCCTCACCGGCAGCGACACCTCTGCCAATGCATTGTTCGGAAATCTGCAGGTGGTAACGGCGCAGCATCTGGGCATGAATCCGACGCTGATGGCTGCGGCCAATTCCAGCGGTGGTGTGATGGGCAAGATGATCAGCCTGCAAAGCGTGGCCGTGGCGTCCGCAGCCACCTCCATGGCACCCGGCGAAGAGGGCCGTCTGTTCCGCTTTACGTTGCGGCACAGCATCCTGCTGGCGTGTGTCATCGGCGCCATCGCGATGTTCTACGCTTACGTGGCGCCCTCTCTCGCACCTTAACCGGCGGCTAGAGACTTCTGACAGGGAGAGAGACGATGTCGTCGATCCGCATCGTCTCTTTCACGACATAGGGCTCGCCGTATTTCACGCCGATCAGGTTGCCGTAAAAGCGTGCCATGGCGGCCAGGCGCTCGCGGATCTCCAGTTCATCGGGGAAGAGCGTGGCGCCCTCGGCGCTTTCCCCGGTCGGGCCGTACTGCGAGCGGTAGGTCAGCAGCGACTCCATCCGGCGGTCAAAATACTGGGTAATGTCCACGACAAAGGTCGGGGTCACATTGGCATAGATGGACGAGTAGACGATCTTGTACGGCCGGTGCGGTTCAGTGTACTGGTCCAGTTTCTTCATACCTGCCAGGAAACACGCTTCGTAGCCGATCTCGGAAGCGCGGTAGTGGTCTGGATGACGGCCTTCCCAGTACGGCAGGATCACGGTCCGCGGCTTCAGTTCGCGGATCCGGTGGGCCAGGGTCATCCGTCCGGCCATGCTGTTTTCGAGGCGGGCGTCCGGAAAATGCAGGTTCTCGCGATGGGAGACCCGAAGTACTTTCGCCGCAGCCTCAGACTCGGCTACACGGATCTCAGGTGAGCCGCGCGTCCCCATGTCGCCGGCAGTCAGGTCGATGATGCCGGTACGATAGCCGGCCTCGGCCATCCGCAGCATGGTGCCACCGCAGGTTTGTTCCACATCGTCGGGGTGGGCGGCGATGGCGAGCAGATCGAGCATAAGAGTTCCTTACCAGTAGATGTCGCGGCGTGGGAAGTAGCGTTGGCGGGTGCCCATCATTCTGACCAGCACCATGCCGGCGAGGAAGCCCCCGATATGGGCAAACCAGGCGACGCCGACATCCATCACCTGCGTGCGGGCGATGGAGCCGTAGCCGCTGAAGAGTTGCATCACGAACCAGTAGACAAGGATAAAGGCGGCGGGGATATCGACTGTGGTCACGAAGACGAAGATGAAGACCACAGTCCGGATATTGGAGCGCGGGAACTTGAGCAGATAGGCGCCCATGACGCCGGCGATAGCGCCGGAGGCGCCCACCATGGGAGTCCGTGAATAGGAGTTGGCGGCCACCTGAACAACGGCTGCAATCACGCCGCAACTCAGATAAAAGGCAAGGAATTTCCCATGCCCCATAGCGTCTTCGAGGCTCTTGCCAAAGGCCCACAGGAAGAGCATGTTTCCGATGATGTGGCTCCAGCCTCCGTGCAGGAACATGGACGTGAACAGGGGCACCAGACGAGGGTGGGCGGGGATAACTCCGTAGCGACTGACAAAGTAATCCCTGGAAAACTCGTCCAGCATCAGTTCATGCAGGAATATGAGCGTACACGCAATGATGATAAGCGTTGTGACGATGGGCGCA
>JAUZEU010000418.1 GCA_030838885.1 Bryobacterales bacterium
ACGGCACCGGCCGGATCGTAGGGCGCTTTCCAATCACCCATGCCTCGCACCGAGAGGTCAATGTGCCCGCAGAGGGTACGTTCACTTGCCTGAGTCTTTTTCGCCACTACATCGTAGTGATCAACCAGAAAGCGGCGGGCCAGAGTGGAATCGATGCGACCTTTGTTCTCGCCCATCAACTGGTCCCAGCGAACCCGGCGGGCATTCGAACTCAGGCCAGCATCCGCTGCATTGAAGGTGGTTTCTTCTTTCAGCAGCTTTGGATTGATGGGGTAATTAGCGCTTGCGAAATAGCCGTCTTTGGTGCGCTTCAGTTCCACGTTCTTCAGCCCGAGTTCAAGGCTCGCAATTTCGTTGGTCGTCGTATCCGCCACCAGCCAGTCATTTGCGTAACCGCCGTTATTTCCATCTTTCATGATGCGGGCGAAGTCGTCAATCGACTCGGCGTATTGCATGGCCTTACGCGCGCGTACAAACTCGGCGGTGCCGTTCGAATCCCAGCCGTGAAAGCCCGTGATGGTGGTCTCGGTAATCACCAGCCCTGCGTCGTTCATGCCGAAATCGTCGCCGCTGTGGATCAAACCAGGATAACCATCCATTACAAAGTGTCGTCCGTGGGCTGGCGTTACATCAAAAGCGATGGTCCAGCGCTGTCCATCGAGATAACTCGTCCAGTTATTGTGTGCGATGACGAATTTGCCGTCTTTTGTATAGCTCCCGGTGGCGACGAAGGCACTGCAATGGTCCGGCGCAGTGACGGCTTTGGGCGTCCTGATACCGTGTTCCTTGTCGTAGTGCTCGATGTAGTATGACCATTCCATCGACGCATTCAGCGCGACGATGTCCCAGATATCGAGCGTGACGCCGGAGTACTTCAGCCCATCTGAAATGCCCTGCAGTTCTTCGCGATACTCGACCGGAACATGCGGCCAGAGAATGGTGCGGGCGGCATCCCGGTAGAAGTCCCAGGTCTTGTGGGAATCGTGCAGCAGTTCCAGCTTCTGCACCTCAAACGCATCCTTGATTTCCTTCGACAGCAGCGTTCCGTGCTGGAACCCGATTTCGCCGGGTGAGCCTTCCAGGTGAACGTACGTCCAGCCATCCTGCGGCGCACGCCGGTACGAGTTTCGCAGGCGCTGATCGGCGTTGGGAATTCGCGCAGGCGTTGCCATCAAGGCCAGCGCCATAAGCAGAATAACGGGGTAAATTCGCCGCATCGTCTTATGATTGTAGACGAATGGCCCCTGAACAAGTGTTTTCGCGAAAGCTGACAGCACATGTGAAAGCGGCTGGCTGAGCCTCCAAATTGAGTCCAAAGTTATTGGACCAGGTGCTGAGCGGGCTGCCGCGAACCGCGAATCCGAACGTCCTTGTCGGCTATGAAACAGCTGACGACGCCGGAGTGTATCGCCTGACAGATGAGCTCGCACTGGTGCAAACAGTGGACTTCTTCACCCCGATCGTTGATGACCCGTTCACATTTGGCGCAATCGCGGCGGCGAATTCTCTCAGCGATGTGTACGCCATGGGGGGAACTCCCATCAGCGCGCTTTCGGTGGTGGCCTTCCCTGCAAACGGCGAGATGGATGTGCTGGGAGATATTCTGCGAGGCGGGCTTCACAAAATGTGCGAGGCCGGATGTGCGGTGCTCGGCGGGCATTCGGTTAACGATCCCGAGATCAAGTTTGGGTATGCGGTGACGGGCACTGTTCATCCGGCGCGCATCAAGGCGAACAGCGGCGCACTGCCAGGGGATGCGGTGGTGTTTACCAAGGCGCTCGGCACCGGCGTCATCGGGACGGCGCTGAAGAGGGGCGTGGCCCCGGCAGGCAGCGTAGACGCGGCAACTGCTTCCATGCTGACCCTGAACCGCGCGGCATGCGAAGCGATGCTGCGTTTTGAAGTGCACGGCTGTACGGATGTGACAGGCTTCGGAATGATTGGTCATGCGCGGGAGATGGCGCTGGCGAGTGACGTGACCATTGAGATCGAGACGTCACGCGTACCTCTGCTGCCGGGCGCTTTGGAAGCCGTAGCGGCAGGGGCGATACCGGGTGGCCTGAAGAACAATCGGGAATTTGCATCCTGTGCAGTGGAAGTGACCGGGGCAGTGGATGCGGCGCTGATGGAACTGCTCTATGATCCGCAAACGTCGGGCGGTCTGCTGATTACCTTGCCTGAGGCCGACGCGGCGGCGCTCGGAAGCACTCTGCCCGGCGCGCTGCGAATTGGGCGCGTGGTGCCGCGAGACAATAAGCCGATACGCCTTCTATGAGACCCGACCCCCTGATCATTGCACTCGATTTCGACTCCGCCCGGGAGGCGGACCAATTGGTTTCCACATTGGGAGATGCGGCGGGCTTTTACAAAATCGGGATGGAACTGTTTGCCGCAGCTGGAATGGATTACGTGCGCAACCTGCTGGACGGCGGTAAACAGGTGTTCCTGGATATGAAGTATTACGATATCGGAGAAACGGTGCGGCGCGCGGTGGCCGTGGCAGCTAAATCAGGCGCTACGTTTCTCACGATACACGCGGTGGGGCAGGTGATGCGGGCTGCGGTGGAAGGCCGGGGCGATTCGAAATTGAAGCTCCTGGCCATCACAGTGCTCACCAGTCTTGACCGGAAGGATTTGCAGGAAATGGGTCATGAAGGGACAGTAAGCGATCTGGTAGCCAGGCGCGTGCGGCAGGCGACAGATGCAGGCGTGGACGGTGTGGTGGCCTCACCGCTGGAAGCGCGCACTATCCGGCAGATTGCGGGTCCGGACGCGATTCTGGTGACCCCGGGCGTGCGATCGGCGGGTGCTGATAAAGGCGATCAGAAGCGCGTGGCCACGCCGGCGGAAGCGATTCGCGATGGGGCCAGCCATCTGGTGATCGGACGACAGGTGACGCGCGCGGTTGACCCGGTGGGAGCCCTGGCTGCGATTCGTAACGAAATAGCCGGCGCCTGACTCTGGCTGGAACACGTCGATTCAATTTGGAACATATCGATTATTTCCTCGCAACATACGGATATCTCGCGATCTTTGTCCTGTTGATGCTGGGGATCGTGGGTCCCTTTATCCCGGACGATACGATCCTGGTGCTGTCCGGTGTCGCGGTACACCGAGGGCAACTCGACATGGTGACGACTATCGCCGTTGCCTATGCCGGTAGTCTCTGCGGAATCAGCCTGAGTTATGCGCTCGGACGCACAGGCGCAGTCTATGTGCTCAGGCGAATAGACGCAGTGGATCGCTGGATGAGCCGCTGCCTGCCGGAGGTGGAACGGTGGTTTGAGCGCTACGGCAAGTGGACTCTGTTCTTTGGCTACTTCATTGCAGGCGTCCGCCATTTCACGGCGCTTGCGGCCGGTGTTGGTAACGTGCGCCCACGAACGTTCGCGCTGTACGCCTTTCCGGGCGGGTTCGTCTGGGTGGCTTCGTTTATCTCGATCGGGTACTTTCTGGGCCAGGAGTGGGAACAAATCCGCCATCGCTTTGACCGGGGAGCGCTGATCGCCGCAGGTGTAGTCGCGGCAGCCGGGTTATTCGGGTGGTGGCTGCGCCGGAAACATCGGGGCGTTTAGCTGGGTTTCTTAGTCGCAGGAGCGTCTATCTGCACCAGCCGGGGCCCTTGCGGCTCCTCTTCGGCACCGAGTCCCTCAGGCGTGGGATCCATCTCTTCATAGTCGGGTGCCAGAATCGAGTAGATCATGTCGAGCTTATCCTGAAGCATGCTGTTCAGCTCTTCCAGTTGACGGATCCGCTCGAGCAATTCTTTTTCCCGTGACATAGGTTCTATTATTGTGCGCCGCTACGGCTTGATTTACAACCCGCGTTCGGGCGATGGGAAGCGGGCTGGTCTTCTGGCCAGCTCCGGGGAGAGACTTCGCTCAGAAGGCAACGAGGTGTTTGAGTACGCTGTGGAAGGAGACGCGGGTGAAGGTGCGAAAAAGGCGCTCTCCAACGCGTGCGATGTGATTGTTGCCTGCGGCGGCGATGGCACGGTAAACGCCGTGGCGGGAGCGCTCTGGATGTCGGGCGAACCGGGCGCAGTCCTTGGAGTGCTGCCGCTGGGCACATTGAACCACTTTGCAAAAGATCTCGGAATCAGCAGCATGGAGCAGGCCGAAAGCGTACTCCTGGACGGCCATGTGCGCACGGTGGACGCAGGGCTGGTAAATGGCCGCTTATTCGTGAATAACTCGGGAATCGGCATCTACCCGATGATGGTGCTGGAGCGTGAAAAGGTACGGCAGGCGGGCCTTCCCAAATGGCCCGCATTCTTCGTCGCGTGCGTCAGAACGCTGGTTAGAATGCCGTTCCAGCATCTCCATCTTGAGGCCGACGGCGTTCGTCTGGCGCGGGCCACGCCGTTTTTATTTGTAGGCAACAACGAATATTCGGTGGAAGGGAAATCGCTGGGCCGCAGAAAGCATCTGGACGAAGGCGTGCTGGCCATTTACATGGCGCATCGCACGGGCCCCCTGGGTCTTTTCCGAATTGCAGTCAGAGCCGTCCTGGGTACCGTACGCCAGGATCGCGATTTCGTTGCCCTCACGGCGAAGAAGCTGATCGTCAGACGAAGGCGCAGCCGGGCCGTTCCTGTCTCGCTGGACGGTGAGGTGTGCCGGTTGAAACCGCCACTCGAATACTCGGTTGCGCCACGGGCAATCTGTGTGCTCGCGCCGTAAGCTCATGCGACGCACAATCGTACATCTTTCGGATCTGCACTTCGGGAAGGTCGATGTTGCCACGCTGGATCCGCTTGTCGCTGCAATTTGCGCGGTCGGCCCGGATGTCCTGGCGGTGTCCGGAGACCTGACGCAGCGCGCGCGCAGCAGCGAGTTTCGGCAGGCGCGCGAGTTTCTGGACAGGTTGCCGGGGCAACTGATTGTGGTGCCGGGAAACCATGATGTTCCGGCAATCGGAAATCCGTATCAGCGCTTTTTCTCGGATTATGCGCGATTCCGCAAATACATTCATCCGGAAATCGAGCAGACTTATGTGGACCCGGCAATTGCCGTGATCGGGATCAATACGGCGCGCGCGCTTGCCTGGAAAGGAGGGCGCATCAACGCACAGCAGATGGAACGGGTCCGGGTGTTCTTCCATCATGCGGCCAAAATGGCTGTGAAGATTTTGGTTGTTCACCATCCTCTCGATATTCCGCACGTGTGGCCGGGCGTTTCGGCCATGCGCGCCCGGTCGGCATTGCGGCACTGGGAAGATTGCGGAGTGGACGTCATTTTGGCAGGGCATGAGCACCGGGCTTTTGCAGGCGGAGCCGAACGGCTGCAGATCGGGAATCATGAAGCGGTAATCGTGCAGGCTGGCACGGCGACCTCGACGCGCGTGCGAGGGGAAGCGAATTCGTTCAATGTCATCCGGACTGGTGCGAGGGAGGTCCGGGTGGAGCGTATGACCTGGGATGAGGCCAGGCTTCAGTTTGTGGAAAGCCACTGCGGTATCTTCAAACTGCGATAACAGTGGACACACGGCTTCAACGGCCGCTGTATTCGGAGCCCGCACGCATCAACACCACACCGAGTTCGTTCCCGGCGGGATCTTTATACGGATTGGCTACATCCATATCCACTATCGTGAAACCGTTCTGCGTGATGAACTTTGCCGGAACAGGGAAGCAGATTTCATTCATGCCGTCTTTGAAAAGCGGCAGAGATCCAACTTCGTTCCCGTTCACCAGAACCGAGAGGCTCCGGGCGGGCTGCGTACATTTTCATCATGTCGTCGCCCGAATTGAACATGATCAGGCCGCGCCAGGTGAACCAGTTAAATAAATATGATGAGTAGCAGCCCGAACCCCCAGGCGCTCGGTCCGGGAAAGCGTCATTTGCCTGCAGCGCCCCACCCACCGCCGCCGGGCGACTCAACGCGCAGCGTTTCATTTCCGCGAAGCCCGAGCCGAACTTTAGCCGGGATATCTTTGGTTCCCTCTGCAGAGAGCAGTTGGTTGCGGCCTGGTGCGCCGGCCTCGCCTCCCGCCAGTCCCCATGGCCCGCGGGTGCGGCGGTCGGAAAGTATGGTCACGTCTGCATCTTCCAGAAACTCCAGTTCGCGCACAATACCATCGCCACCGGGGTACTTCCCCGCCCCGCCGGAACCTGCACGTATTTTGTAGGCGCGGACACGCACCGGGTATTGATGCTCAAACGCCTCGGTGGGCGTGTTCCAGCTGTTTGTCATGTGCGTATGGGTAGCTGAACGCCCCGGGCCATGGCTCGATGCGCCCATACCGCCAGCGATGGTTTCGTAGTAAGCAAACGGGCGGTTGCGCAGGGAATCCCAGCCACCGAAGCTCAGGTTGTTCATGGTGCCGGAACTGGCGGCGGGAATGCGGTCCGGCACCGCTTTGGCAAGCGCGCCAAGGATTGTGTCCGTGATGCGCTGCGAGGTTTCGACGTTACCGGCGGCCATCGCCGCAGGCAGACCGGCGTTCACTACGGAGCGGTCCGGCGCGATGATGCGGATGGGCCGAAGCAGGCCGGCATTGTACGGAACGTCTGCCTGAATCAGGCAACGAAAACAATACATAGCGGCCGAAACTGCGATCGCGTAGTTGGCGTTAACCGACCCGGCCACTTGCGGGCTGGAGCCTGTAAAGTCTACCTCCACTTCATCAGCCTGCACCCGAAGCGTTACGGCGATGCGGACAGGATCTTCGGTAATACCATCGTTGTCGAGGAAATCCTCAAAGCAATACCGGCCCGCCGGAATGCCGCGCAGCATTGCACGGGTCATGCGTTCTGTGTAATCAAGCAGATCGGCGGCGCTTCGCCGAACCCTGGGTAGTCCGTAGCGTCCGGTGATCTCGCGGAGCCGGTCTTCGCCCCGCCGGGCTGCCATCACCTGGGCGAGCAAATCGCCCTCGCGCTCTTCGGGAGTCCGGACGTTCGCGAGGATAAGCGCCATTACATCCGGCACCACTTTGCCGGCCCGCAGAAGGAGCACCGGAGGTATGCGGAGGCCTTCCTGATAGATCTCTCTCGCGAGCGGCATCGAGCCAGGGCTCATGCCCCCCACGTCAGCGTGGTGTGCGCGGCTGGCCACATAAAAATCGGCTTTTCGCGTGTTGCTGCGCGCCGGGGCCCCCAGGAACACGCCGGATACTGCCGTGATGTCCGGCAAATGCGTGCCGCCCCGGAAGGGATCGTTCACGATGGCGACATCGCCGGGGCTCAGAACAAAGGCGTCCAGAGCAAAGCGCACCGAAAGGGGCATGGCGCCCAGGTGCACGGGCATATGATCCCCCATTGCAATGGTTTCGCCAGCAGCGTCATAAATAGCACAGGAGTAGTCGCGGCGCTCTTTGATATTTGCGCTGAAGGCGGTCTTGCGCAGAACCGTACCCATCTCCTCCGCAATGGAAACGTAGATATTGCGAAAGATCTCGAGATCGACTGCCTGATTCGCTGGTCTGTCAGCCATCAGCCGGGCGGATCCTTCCTAACGGGCGGAGTGTGGGCGGGTGGTTTGGCCGGTGGCTTTGACGGCGCTTTCACAGCGGGAGCTTTGCCGCCACCCAACTGCAACTGTTCCACGTAATCCTTCTCCGGCTGCGGTTCGGCGGTGATGGGCTCCGGGGGAGGCTCCTTGAGTTCCTGCGCTTTCATTTTGCAACTCGCAATTTCGATCAGGAACGATGCCATGGGTTCCCATTTTTCACCCAGGCGTTTCTCCACCTGGTAAGCCTGACCATTCGCGGAGGAGCGCAGGCGAAAATCCGGGTTGTCAAATGCCGGTGGTGCGTGTTTGATCTTCGGAGCTGCACCGGTAGCGCTGCGAATCATCCAGCTTTCGCCGCCGGTTTCGGAT
This sequence comes from Bryobacterales bacterium, assembly GCA_030838885.1. GTDB lineage: Bacteria > Acidobacteriota > Terriglobia > Bryobacterales > Bryobacteraceae > BOG-234. The sequence continues at coordinate 7,825 of JAUZEU010000418.1, forward strand.
TCCCAGTCGAGGTAGCGTCCACCTGGTGCGCTTCGGCCGGCATCCACAATCAATTCGCCGTGTTGTGGGGAGTCAAACCAAAACCGCTGCACAGAGCCGGGACCACCATCCTCACTGACCTGTCGTTTACGCCAGGTGGCGCCACCATCGGTGCTGATCAAAAAAAAGGGATCGCGCGAAAGTGGGTATTGAAGCTCACCGCCGGCCCAGCCGTGGTCCAGATCATAGAATTCCAGTTGATCGAGCGAGGCACCACGAACGCGCGTGGATGGCTCTTTCCACGTGGCGCCACCGTCGTCGCTGGCGAGAAGAATAGAGGAGAGAGTTGCTGAGGTGGAGTGCAGATTGCCTGCTATGAAAATCTTCTTTCCCGCCGAAGCTACGGTGCTAAGTTCCAGAAAAACAGAGCACGGCTCATCTTCTGTACACAGCAAGCCAACGGACTGCAGTTCGTCTTCCGCGCAGGTGAAAGGAAGGCGAATGGGCTCCCCTGAATTGCGCAGCACAGGCGATTGCTGTGCGATCACCGCAACCGGCACCAGCCACAGAAGGACCGAAACAATATGGCGCTGCATGTCATCCACCTTGCCCGAATTCTACAATGCCTGCAACCGTTGAAAAAACTGGCCGGAATTCTTCTTGTAATGAGGAGTGATTTACGCGAAACAAGGGTGCGGGCGCATCATAGGGTGAAAGGGGTGATTGCGCCCGCTTGTTGTAACGGGGATTTGAGTGTAAAGGCGCGAGCGAATTCCGCCGGGTTACGCCCTCTTAAAAAAAATCCAATCAGGATTCAAACATTCCTTCGAACAGTACGCTCGAGAGGTAGCGTTCGCCTGAATCCGGGAGTATGACTACGATAGTCTTCCCCCGAAATTCTTCTTCGTTCGCAATGCGGACCGCAGCGGCGACTGCCGCGCCGCACGAAATGCCGCAGAGGATACCTTCCTCACGAGCGAGACGCCGAGCCATCTCGATTGACTCCTCATTGGTAACCTGCTCGACCCGGTCCACCATACTGAGGTCGAGGTTCTTAGGCACAAAGCCCGCCCCAATGCCCTGAATCTTGTGCGGACCCGGCTTCAACGGCTGGCCCGCCAGGGTCTGCGTGATAACGGGGCTGCCGGTCGGTTCCACCGCAACGGAAGTAATCTTCTTGCCCTTATCCGTTTTGATATAGCGCGAAACACCGGTTATGGTTCCCCCGGTGCCCACACCGGAAACCAGCACGTCCACCTCGCCATCGGTGTCTTCCCAAATCTCAGGTCCGGTCGTTTTCTCGTGGATAGCGGGATTGGCAGGGTTTTCGAACTGCTGCAGCAGTACGTAGCGGTCCGGGTCGGAATTGACGATCTCCTGGGCTTTGGCGATAGACCCTCCCATGCCCCGCGATCCCTCGGTGAGTTCAAGTTTCGCGCCGAAGGCAGCCAATACCTTGCGCCGCTCCATCGACATGGTCTCTGGCATGGTTAAGGTGACCGGGTACCCGCGCGCGGCAGCCACAAACGCCAGGGCGATACCGGTGTTGCCGCTCGTGGGTTCGATCAGTTCCTTGCCCGGCTTCAAAATGCCACGCCGCTCCGCGTCCCAAATCATGGACGCGCCGATGCGGCACTTCACCGAGTAAGCAGGGTTGCGCCCTTCCACTTTCCCCAGCAACGTGACCGGCGCACCTGCGACCACCCTGTTCAGTCTTACAAGGGGCGTGCGTCCGATGCTGTACGAATTATCCAGATAGTACATTAGATCTCCCAGTTGGGTACAAAACGGCTATGTTTCTCGGTCCATTCGCGAACGAGCTGAGCAAAGTTAGCGTTGTCAAGAACCGAATCAATCGCCCTGTCCACGCGTTCCCAAAGTTCGGACAGAGGGGTCGCGGACTGGCGGCGCTGCCGGGAACGTTCTTCCTGCCGGCCCTCCACAAAGCGCAGAACCTCGCCCACCGTGATGGATTCAGGACGCCGGGCGAGGAGATAACCTCCCTCGGCGCCGCGACGCGATTCCACGAAGCCACCCTGCTTCAGGCTGGCCAGAATCAACTCAAGGAACTTTTGTGGAATCTGCTGCCTGCGGGCGATTTCTGCTATTTTGACCGGTTCCGCGCCAGCGTGCGACGAGAGGTCGAAAATGGCTTGAAGAGCATATTCGCCTTTCACAGAAACATTCATCCGGCGAACTGCCTCAATTCCCCATACACAACTAGAGATTAGATGAATCGTGGTGAAGCCGTCAAGGTTTGGGTGTTTACAGGACTGCAGGAGGGGGGATGGTACAGAAGAAGTGCTGATACTGTCGTAGGAAAGTGGTGGGCCGACTAATCCGATGTCCGGAGCAGTCAGCCCAGGACACTACATCTTTTTGTCGCCCTTGTCGTCGGTGGTCTTTTTCTTGTTTTTCTTGGACTTCTTTTCGGTCTTTTTGTCATCCATCTTGTCCTGGGCGAAGGACACGGTGCCGAGAACGAGGCCGAAGCCGATTGCGAGTGCGAGAATTTTTTTCATGATGATAATCTCCTGGATTTAAGTTCCGACGATGTTCCGTCTGGGTGAATGATATCCAAGTACACATGAACCAGACCTTAACTGGTGGTTAAATTCAGTTAATTATCCGGTCACAGCACTCTTGCCTAATGTTCTCATCTACTTACGCACGTAACTCACTTTGGTCGTGGTAGGGTTTGGGCGGATGAAGAAGTCGGACTTAATCAAACAAGTGGCCAGCGAGCACGGCATGGAACCCGGAGCTGCAGCCGATCAAATGGACAAAGCTGTGAACCAGTTGCTGCGTGCGCTCCGGAGTGGACACGCGGCGCGGTTACCAGGACTAGGCATCATCACGCCTGGGAAGCGCTGGGTTTTCAGACAGGAACCCGATGAACGCTGAAGAAGTGGCAGTTTTGATTTGCCGCTCGCTGGAGCGCTCCCCCACCGTTGAAATCGCGGGTCTGGGCACGTTCACTCGCGATGAGACCGGGAAGATCTCCTTCCATGATCTCCACCGTCCAAGCGTGTTTATTGCCTACGCCGTCGAGGACGTGGCGCAAGCCGAAAGACTTTATGCTCAGCTGGAAGCGCGCGGGTTTGAACCCTGGCTGGATCGGAAGCGTCTGATGCCCGGCCAGAACTGGCCTCTGCGGATCCAGGAGGCGATTGAGGGCGCCGATTTTTTTGTAGCCTGCTTTTCGCGAAACTCTGTCGGCAAACGGGGCGGGTTTCAAGCCGAGGTGCGCCTGGCGCTGGAGTGCGCCAGCCGGGTGCCCCTGGATGATGTCTTCCTGATCCCGTTACGACTGGATCGCTGCCGGGTACCAGCGAAGATCACGCGCGAAACCCAGTATCTGGATTTGTTCCCGGATTGGGATGCGGGGCTCGATCGGCTGGTGAGGACAATGGAAAAGCAGCGCCGGCGAGTCAACTAATCGGGAGTTGACGTTTCCACAATCCGGCCGTCGCGCATGTGGACGATTCGGTCCGCGTACTCAGCAGCTTCGGTGTTGTGAGTGATCATGAGGATCGTCTGCCCCAGGCGCCTGTTCAGGTCGCGAAGAAGCGTCAAAACCGCAAGGGAATTCGCGGTGTCGAGATTCCCGGTCGGCTCATCCGCCAGAAGTATAGCTGGACGTGTAGCCAGCGCCCGGGCGATCGCAACGCGCTGCTGCTCGCCTCCGGACATTTCGCTTGGTTTGTGATCGAGCCGTCCGGCGATCCCCAGGAGTTCAAGGATGCTTTTGGTGTCGTCGGAAAAAGGAGCGGTTGGCAGCCCGGCGATGTAAAGCGCGGTGCGTATGTTGTCCCGCGCGGTCAGATTGGGCAGCAGATTGAACTTTTGAAAGACGAAACTGACTTTCCTGCGGCGCAATTCGGTTCTTCCGGCGTCTCCGACGGCAGAAACGTCCTGGCCAGCCACAATCACCTCTCCTGCGCTGGGCGGTGTGAGTCCCCCAACTATATGAAAAAGGGTGGATTTCCCCGAACCTGAAGGGCCCACAATCGACAGGAATTCTCCCGCCGGAACCAGAAGATTCACGCCGCGCAGGGCATCAACCGTCACTTTACCGGTCTTGTAGGTCTTGCGCAGATTCCGAACCTCGATGATAGGTTCGGATTTATTCATACGCCAGGGCCTCGATCGGATCCTGCCGTACCGCCAACATTCCCGGGTAAAGCGCGCCCAGCAGAGCGGCACCCATTGCGATAGAGCCCGCAATCGGCCACCACGTATAAACGATTGCCTGTGGAAGCGACGCCGGCATCACAGCATGAATCGCGGCTCGCGAGCCGTAGCTCAGCAGGATCCCAAATATTGTGCCTCCCAGCCCGAGACAGAATGCCTCCGCAAGGATCATCCCCATCACAAAGGTCTTGGTTGCCCCCAGTGATTTGAATATTCCGATTTCCCGTGTTCTCTGCAGCACGGCCATGTACATGGAAAGCGACACCACGGCGAAACCGATAATAATGCTTATCCCGATGATTATATTGATGAAAGACCCCAGCATCGGGACATTGTCTACCGAGAGCAGCGACTGCAGTTCCGCCATGGAGAGGGCGGGATACCCCTCATATTTCGTTTTCAGGTCAGCGACTACCCGGTCCGCATTTGCAGGATTGTCGAGTTTCAGGAAGATCTGACTCACATGGCCTGCAGCGCCCACCATATCCTGCAGGGTCGACATCTGAACGAACAGGTGCCCGAGCTTGCCCGGCTCGACAATTCCCGCCACATTCCAGTCGCGGTTTGAAATGTTCAGCTTGTCCCCTGCATGAACGTGGCGCTGAGCCGCATACCAGGAGTCGATGAGGATATCGTTTGGACCCTGGAACGTGTGACCCTCGTCAAAAACGAAGCCGCCGCTCATCTTGTCGAAGGCTGCGGGGTCGATACCATTGAGCGCGTCAAAACCACCAATCGGGCTGACGACCGTGCCCATGGCCTGTGCCACATGCGGCTCTCTGGCCAGCACTTCAACCATCTTTGAAGGCATGGTCGCAGTGCTGAAACTGATGAGGTTCGCATTCGGTGGTTTGAAGAGAATATCCGCGCCTACACCCGCCGAGCGCTTCCTTGAGTCATTGATGAAGCCGTGGCTAAGTCCGATCAGCGT
>JAUZEU010000771.1 GCA_030838885.1 Bryobacterales bacterium
GTTTCTTCGTTTCGTCAGCATAGCGGGAAACCACGACTTCATCGGCGCCGAGGCGCAGAGCGTCCTCTTTCATGTTGGGTAGGTGGTGAAGACGACGACGTGCGCTCCGAGCGCATGAGCGAACTTCACGCCCATGTGACTAAGCCCGCCGAGTGCAACCACGCCAACTTTCTGCCCGTTGGTGACGCCCCGGCGGTGCATAGGTGAATAGGTCGTGATTCCAGCGCAGAGGAGCGGTGCGGCGCCGGCGATATCACGTTCGGAACTCGCAGGACGAAGTGCTCACCGACGACGATGCTATCGGAGTAGCACCGTACGTGACCCTGCAGGTTTCTTGTCCGGGGAGTTGAACGTGAGCGTCAGATTCGGGCAGAAATTCTCAAGCCCGGCTTTACACCGCGGGCATACGCGGTCAGAGTCGACCAGGCAACTGACCGCGCCGAGGTCGCCCGGCTTGTGCCGGGTAACTACCGCGCCGATCTTCGTAGCACGACCGACGATCTCATGACCAGGAACAATCGGGCAATACTCTGGGCATGAACTCGCTCCACTCGTTACGGACAGAATGCCGGTCAGAGTGGCAGATCCCACAGAAGAGGATTTCGATCTGAACGGCGAGGTTGCACAGGTGGCAGAGTTAGCCTTCGTCGTTTCGGTTCTTTAGTCAGGCTTGATATTGCTCGTCGCTGACGTGTTCCAGCCAGTCGACCGGTTTGCCGTCGAGCTGCTCCTGAATGGCGATATGGGTCATCGCCGTCCCTGGAGTGGCGCCGTGCCAATGCTTCTCCGCAGGCGGAATCCAGACTACGTCGCCCGGCCGAAGTTCCTCGATAGGGCCTCCCCAGCGCTGTGCCCGGCCACGACCAGCCGTCACGATCAGGGTCTGGCCCAACGGGTGGGTGTGCCATGCGGTGCGAGCGCCGGGCTCGAAGGTGACGCTCGCCCCGACAACACGCGCCGGAGCGGGCGCGTTGAAGAGCGGGTCAACCCGAACCGTGCCGGTGAAATACTCAGCCGGTCCTTTGCCCGAAGGCTGTGAACCACTTCGTTTGATTTCCATTGTCCTGAACCTCTGCTTTTCGTGTTGAACTTTAGCGACTGACTCGCTGCTGCAGATGTGCCGGGTAGCGGGCGCCTTCCACTGTAATCCTGGAGACGGCGTCGGTGATCTCGCGGAGATCTTCGGCATTCAGTTCAACTTCAGCCGCACCCATATTTTCCTGAAGCCGATGCAGCTTTGTAGTCCCGGGAATCGGAACGATCCACGGCTTCTGAGCCAGGAGCCACGCAAGCGCGATCTGTGCAGAGGTTGCTTGCTTCCGTGCTGCGATCTCCCCAATCACATGGACCAGCCCCTGGTTCGTCTTGCGGGCCTCGGGCATAAAACGAGGCACAATGTTGCGGAAATCGGTGCTGTCGAAGGTCGTTTTCTCAGTGATAGCGCCCGTGAGAAAGCCCTTACCAAGAGGACTGAAGGGGACAAAACCGATCCCGAGTTCCGCCAGCGCCGGCAGAATCTCCTGCTCCGGCTCTCGCCACCACAGCGAATACTCGCTCTGGAGAGCCGTGACGGGCTGCACTGCGTGAGCACGACGAATCGTCTCCACGCCTGCTTCGGACAGGCCAAAGTGCTTGACCTTGCCTTCCTGGATGAGCTCTTTGACGGTGCCGGCGACGTCTTCGATGTTCACGTTCGGATCGACGCGGTGCTGATAGAACAGATCGATCACGTCAGTCTTCAGCCGCGTGAGGGCCGCGTCTGCAACAGCCCTGATGCGCTCCGGGCGGCTGTCCAGTCCCTTATGCGAGTCTCCATCCTCGAAGCCGAACTTGGTAGCGATCACGACCTGTTCCCGAAAGGGTGAAAGGGCCTCGCCGACGAGTTCCTCGTTCGCGAACGGACCGTAGGCCTCAGCGGTATCAAAGAATGTGACGCCACGGTCAAATGCCGATTGGATCAGTGTGATTGCCTGCTGCTTCTCCGTTGCGGGACCGTAGCCAAAGCTCAGTCCCATACAGCCGAGCCCGAGAGCGGAGACTTCGAGGCCACTCTTTCCCAATTTGCGCTTCTGCATAATTCCTCCTTCGAAACCGTTTTCTCTTCTCCAGATTAGGGTCAATCGTGCCGGAGGCGTATCCTGACCCTCCCGATTTGTTGCCTGATGCTCTCTTAGATTAATAAATTTAAGTATGTGTTCCCAGATCTCACCGGTTATCCTGGGACGGAGGAGAGCTGGGCCGAAACCGCGATGAATGGCGCACGAGACATGACTCAGTTACCAGATCCAACTCGCGAATTGGCCTCCGGGCTGGCCCGCAAAATTGCCGCGCGGATGGGCTCGGCAGAGAATCGGGCATGAAAAATTCCCCGCGTGACGCTCCACCAACGGACCGCGCCGACCACTCCTTGTTCAGCAACCTGTGAGCCGGGCGTGACCGTGATCGCCGAGGGGCAACAAACGGGTAGACCTTGGAGGAACCACTTTCATGTACGGTGAGTCGCGATACCTGCTGACGTCCCTCAATTTGCCGATCGTAAGCCAGATCATCGGAGCCAGTGAGGAGGCACCCTGCCTCGCGATGTCGCTGAAACTTGAAACACGTTGCCTCCGCGGTCTGTCGCGAGAAGGTACGCTGCGAGTTTTCGGGCTACTGCCAGCGTGCCACTTCTCGTTCTCGCTGCTTCGAATCTTTTCTGTTCTGTCACCCGAGGCCGACGAATATTTATTCTCCTCAGTGCGCACAAAGGACAATTCGCCGGACTACGCTTTTCCTTCGATGTCATCCCAAGGCCCACCCTGACCTTTATCCACGGAATGCATGCACAGAATCGCAAAGAAAGGATTCTGGTCTACGGAACCTGCGGCGCGGTACACGCGAAGCTCGCCGCATTGTTCGGATCGCCCGTCCCGTTGTACCGTGCAACCTGCGGATACGGACACAGCGGTCGGGTTAGAACCTTGCTGGTGTCGACCACCACAGTCCCCGTCGCGATAATCTTGTCTGGTGCAACGCCCGTCTCCACCCACCGGTCCAATGCGCTGATAATGTCATGATCGGGGTCCCTCTGCGCTGAAGCGCCATTTCCAAAGCTGTTCGCTCCCACACCGCCACCGCAGTGGCCCATGCCCGGAACCATAAACAGACGATAGAACTCCTGCGTGTTGCTGGAAGCATGATGTCTCGCATCCGGAAACTTATCGAGAAACGCGCGGACACTGTCGTAGTAAGCAATCGAGCTGAGCGGCGCGATCGCCGGATCGCCCCAACCGTGATACTGAATCAGTTTTCCGCCATTCGCACGGAAGCTTCTGAGGTCGGGATTCGTCGCGTTCAAAACCGTTCCCACCTTCTGGTCACCGAAGGCGACGTCCGTGTCGAAGTTCAGGTTCCGGTAATCCCACTTCGGATCCTCGAAAACCGCATGACCGTAGTATGAGCTGCCGAAGCCATATTGAATCGAAGAGGTGACGGAAGCGGGTGCAATCCACGCCGACCATCCTGCCGGTCCCGCCTCCGTACCGGGCGCATATCCGGGGAAAATCGAAGCGCCGGTGCGGGCGTTCTTAGGCCCGTCATAAATCTTCCGAAGCGCTTCCACCTGCGGCGCTGTCAGGCACTCGGGACCTTCCGCGCCTTTACAAGTCAAAACCGAAGGGTCGAAGTGGCAGGCGCGCGGATCCTGCAGCAGCCCGTCTTTTACGCCGTCCGCGGCATCGCATGCCGCCAGCACCGCGTTTTGGATCATCGGAAGCTTCGCGGGCGGTATTGCGCTGCCCGGGGTCTCTGTCAAAGCACGTGCGTTCCAGACGAAACCTGTGAAAAGGTGCGACCAGTCGCTCGCCGGAGCGCCTGCGATGATTCCGTCGAAATCCTCGGCATACCGCTGCGCTTCCATCAGCGCCTCACGTCCGCCATCGGAGCATCCGCCGAAATAGCTGCGGGACGGCGCACGGCCGAGAAGATCCCGAATAATCACCTTCGATTGCACATTCGTCTCATGCACAGCGCGATACCCGAAATCAATCAGCTTCTCCGGGTGTCCAATTGCCCACGTCGCGCCGGCGCCACCCTGATGACCGTCGTCTGTCGCGGCTGCGGCGTAACCCCGCCTCACAGGCTCGGCAAGCCCGGCCGCGTTGATCGCCCCTGCCCAGCCGCCGTTGCCAAGTTGCAAATACTTTCCATTCCATCCGCTCGCCGGGATCCACAACTCGAAATGGATCTCGGAGTCCTTTGTCGGCCTGATAATTCCCTGCACGGCACAGTGCGCGGGAGCGATCACGGGAGCGGTGCCGCCGCGCCCGCCACCGCTCAGAGGTCCTTCAGGAACAACCGTCGCGGAAGTAATCGTCGCGTGTTCAAGCGCGATACTCATCAGTCCCTGGCACGTCTGTTCTGCGAAGAGCGGCGCGGACAACACGCCCAGAAAAACAAAACCGGCAAGAGGAACACGAGGCACAAGATTCTCCGGGGCTGATGGCCCAGCCGCTGAATACAGGTTTTGAACATACAATAATTGGGCGGCCAGCGCCAGCCAATACTACCGCCGGCATGGAAAGGAGGATTGATGCAGAGTTATACCCGAGGTCCAAAGGGTACTGTCGTCCGAAAAACGATTGGGGAAGCTTATCTTGAAACTGCGAATCGATTTGCCGATCGCGTCGCCCTCATCAGTGTCCACCAGAACATCCGGCTCACCTGGGCGGAATACGCGTACGAGGCGCACCGCGTCGCGGCTGGCCTGCGGGCGCTCGGATTGCATCCCGGCGACCGCGTCGGAGTGTGGGCCACCAACTGCGCCGAGTGGCCGATTCTTCAATTCGGGTGCGCGCTGGCGGGCGTTGTCCTGGTAAACGTGAATCCCGCCAACCGCTCGCACGAGTTGTCCTTTGTGTTGCGCAAATCCCGGATGCGTGCGCTTTTCCTCCATGCTCAGGACCGCCACTCGAACTATAGATCCATTCTTGAAGAATCCTGCGCCGGGCAGATTCTCGCCCTGGAGCACGT
>JAUZEU010000424.1 GCA_030838885.1 Bryobacterales bacterium
GAGGGCGGCCACGATGAGGGTCGACCCCAGTTTTCGGTTTGCAAGCTCCGCGCAACGGAACTCCTATATAAATGAGGTGCTGCAGCGGACGCGCTCGCTTCCAGGCGTGCGGGCTGCCGGTCTGACCGACGTTCTGCCGTTCGCTGGCGACCGGTCCTGGCAGGTCTCCGCCAAGGGACAGATATACCCGAAGGGCCAATATCCTCCTGAACCCTTCGTTCGCGTGGTGAGCGAGGGATACTTCGAATCGCTCGGGATCCGTTTGCGGGCCGGACGAGGATTTACGGAGAGGGATCGCGAATCGAGCGAACCGGTTGTGATCGTCAATGAGACCCTGGCCCGTACCCTTTGGCCAAGACAGGAAGCGGTTGGGCAGATCATCACACAAGACGGGGGCCGGCGGGTAGTGGGTGTGGTTGCCGATGTCCGGCATGAGGCTCTGGAGAAGGTGGGCGGGGCCGAAATGTATCTGCCGATGCGGCAAACCGGTGACTATGCCTCCATGAACCTGGTTGTGCGGACGGGGCTTCCTCCGGACCGGCTGGCGTCGTCGGCTAGAGCGACTCTCAGGTCAATCGATCCGAATCTGCCGATGAGCGAATTTAGAACGCTGGAGGACCTTGTGGACAAGGCGATCTCACCGCGACGGTTCCTCGTGCTGCTGCTGGCAGGATTTGCGGGATTCGCCCTCTTACTCGCGTCGCTGGGGATTTATGCTGTGATTTCGTACTCAGTGAATCAGCGGACACAGGAGATTGGGATTCGAATGGCGCTGGGGGCCTCCGCGACTAATCTGCAGAGCAGCATTCTTCTGCGTACGCTGGGATTAGCTGCCCTGGGGCTGGCGCTGGGAATGTCAGCATCGCGGGCTCTGACGGGTGCGCTGGAAAGCTTGTTGTTTGGTGTTACCCCAGGCGATCCCGTAACATTTATAGGGATAGGAGCGGTGCTTATCGCAGTTGCCGCCGGGGCGGGGTATATTCCGGCGCGGAAAGCGTCGCGCATTGATCCGATGATGGCCTTGCGCTCGAATTAAGAGAAAGCATTAGCGACCCAACTGACGCCTACTCTGCGCAGCTGCATGGATCTCCGCTAACGGCGCAGCGTTTACGAATCCGCCTGGCCTATCCGTCCAATCCTGTGATGCCCGCGTTGATCTAATCGCCCGATACTCACCTGTCGCCCGTCCGAACTTGCGCGATCATTCACGCTCGCGCTTCGGCTTTACAATTTTCCGTCTCATGCACGACAACGCGGGTCACCTTGACGCCCGTGTCCAACGCGTTCGGGCACAGCGTTTCGAGCAGGAACACCGCAAGGTTTTCCGCCGTGGGGTTCATCACCAACGAAAAGTACTTTTGACCGGGAACGGCCTTCAAAGCCGCCAGCACTTCGGTATCTTCCGAGAACACCAGAAAACCGTGATCCCAGTTGATATCCAGCCACGAACCGATCCGATTTCTCAGAACGCTGAAGTCGATCACTCGCCCGATCTCATCCAGCGAATTCGCCTGCGCTTCGATCTCGACCACTTAGTTGTGGCCGTGCATGTTTGAGCACTTCGATTCGTGCCCGAGTATGCGGTGTCCCGCGCAGAACGTCAGTCGCCGGGTACAGGTGATTATTGGCATGAAGGAATTTTTCCGAGTTGGCCCTGAAGCCACGCTTTCTGTTTACCGGGCATCCAGCGTACCTTTCCGGAATCGGTGTTCTTACAGAGTGATGGCCGTACAGAATGCGAAGCATTTGCAGGTACGGGCCGTCACTCGCGGGGGTTACTACGCTTGCCTGCTCGAGTTCCGGACGCGCGTTTACCTGCCTTGCCAGATCCTGCAGTGTGATGCTGCCCGGATCACCCATCCGAACCTTGTAGGGCTCAATGATGGTGTCGGGATCGAGGAAACCGTGCCGGGCGCTAAGAATGACCAGATAATCGGACGGCCTCATAGTCGATCCGAAGTTGAATGGCTGCGGAAAACGCTCCTCCGAAGAGGGAGGTCTTAGGTGAGACGTATTTGCGTGCAACCGCCGCTCCCTTTGGCACGAGGATGTGGGCGTTCGGGCCTCATAGTTGATGGGAGTTCCCAGTTCCTTTCCCAGCTGTTCAAGTCCGCTCGCCAGTGGCCGTGGTTGTGCACGCACACCAAGCGTAGACGCCAAAGCCAGAATTAGAAATTGACCTGAAACCATCGTCCTATGGGATTTTTGACTGTAGGCCGTTTGATTTTGTTCCAGCCCAGGCGATGTTCGTACTGTTCCGGCTTCTGAACCTGCTCCACATGAACCAACCCTGGCTTGTAACCGGCTGACGACATCACCTTCCCGATCTCTTCCGATGTAACCGCAACCCCTGGTTCGAAATCCATCGTAATCATCGATTTCTTTAGATCGTACTTGGCCCACTCCACGCCCCTCAACTGGTAGAGCCGCACCGTGAGATTAAAAAAACCACGCGGCGAGGTCACTCCGTTCAGATTCGCCGTTGCACGAGTGATAACTTCACTGGCTGGGGCGTGCACAGGGACCAACAAGAACATAAGCAGCAGAAACCTCATCCGTGTTTTCTCCAGACCGGAGCCGCCAGGTAATATTCGAAGAACACGAGATACCCCACCTTCTGCTTCACCCGACCTGTCCCGTTGAGATCCTGCAACAAAGGAATCTGGATACCGCCGCCCACCTGCCAGCGCAGACTCGAAAGCTGTAACAGAGCGCTTTCCCTAAAAATCCTGCCGCCCGAATTCGCCGAGAGCACGCCGTTCAGGTGGTCCTTGCGGTTCACGTAGTAATTTGACTCGAGCGACAAATTCACCAAATGCGGCAGACCTTGATCCGGCATAGTGATAGGCCAGATCTTGAGCTCCGCCTGGCCATCCAGCCTCAGTTCGCTCCCGGCGCTGAAGTTCGCGCTCGTGAGTGGATTCAGACGATAGGTCGCGTCCCAGTTAGTGGTCCAGCGCTTGGCACTGATTCCCGCCGCGACGCCCACGTAAGGATCCACGGTACCTGAGCCAAACTGCAGCGATTTGCTCTGCAGCTTCGATTGAAACGTGAAAGTATTTCCGCCGGTGGGAATAAAGAAACCGGCAAGAGGCGTAACGCGGAAAGTGGAATTCGGCTTGTCAATCTTATAAAGCGTGTAACGGGCGTAGAAACCCGTGTCTCCGGAGCCGCCGTTCAGAAGCCGCGCCGCGCCTGTGGGCGTCGCGGTATCGATAGACGCAAACCCTTGGCTCAGATTCGCGAACAGGCCAAGCTTCGAAGTGAGCCCGTAAGCCACACTAACCGGGAACTGAAATGTATTCAGCTGCCGAGTGGAAAATGACGGCTGCAGGTTGAAGCGCACCACAATCTGATCGCGCGCAACCGGAAGCGATGTGACGAACGTAACGGCCGAACACAATGCCCCCGCAGGCAAAGCAAACAAAAGAATCAGGCTTTTTGGGAAGTTCTGCAATATCAGGTCTCCTGAACTGCGACTACTTCTGACCAGCCGCTTCGGCCTGTAACTTGAGCTGAGCCAGCCCTCTCTCGAAGTCCGGACCGATCATCTTGTCCATGCTGGAAAAGAGCGAGAGAGCCTTCAGTGCAAAGTTGTTCTGGCCCATCATATTCCATGTAACCACGCTGCCAGCGCCCTGGGGTTGAATCCGGAGTGAGATGACGCTGGATGAAGCATACGGCCGCGTGAATGCAAGCTGAATCCCGACGCGTTCGTTCGGCGCGCTTTCGGTGATCGTCATCCTGCCTTCGCCAGCCGAGGCGTTGCCCGACCACCGGTACTCCGCGCCCACACCAGCCGGAGGCCCGGAGTAAGTCTGCTTCATCCCCGGATTGAGCTTCGCCCAGGGCGACCATGCCTGCCAGTTATGGAAGTCGTTCACGGCGGCGAAAACAACAGGCGGAGGGGCGGCAATAATGGCGGAACGGGTCACCGTGTACGTCGCAGGCTGGATGGCAACCAGCCCGAGCACAATCGCCCCTGAGATAAGAAACGCCAGCAGGATCTTCTTGAACACAAGCCCTATTATTCGTGTCCGCAGTGCTTTTTGCAAACCGCTGATTGTTTGGGACGCACGAGCATCGCAGCCTGGGCAAGTTTCCTCCCTGACGCCATGGGCGCGAAGAATGACCCAATAACCGCAATTCTATATGAGTGACTGCTGCTTCTAATCCGGCTCCACCAAACGGCAATCCGGAAGCGCCTCCCGCAGCCGCTGCAGCGCTGCTGCGGAGACACCCGTGTGGCTCACATTCAGTTCCCTCAAACTCTGCATCCCGGCCAGAACCTGCACGCTCTCATCCGAAATGCCGCAGCGGCTCAGCCACAGCACCTCAAGATTGCCCAACCCCGCCAGCGCCGGTACACCCTCATCCGTAACCATATGGGCGCACAGATCCAGATGCTGCATCGACGCCATTTGTCCGATGCTGTTCAGCGCGGTATCCGTGATTCGCGGGCCCAGCCAGAGAACCTCTAACGGTAGCCCCGTTAATGTTTCCACACCCGCATCCGTGACACCGGTCATATGAATTTCCAGCTGTCGCAACGTCGGGAACGCAGTCAGGCTCATGGCACACGAATCACCCACAAGACGGCACCCTTCCAACCGGATATCTCGCAAGGGCAAGCCGGCCAGGACGCTGAATTCGCCACGCACGGCCGTGTACGCCAGATTGAGGCACTCCAACCTCCGCAGCGGCTGCAGCCACGCGAATACGCCATCATCAACACGCATCTCACCCAGCACCAAACTCTTCAACTGCGTGAGCCGGCTAAGTGGCTCCAGATCCCCGGTCGTAAGCCCCCCGCCCCAAATCACCAGCTTTTCAAGAGCCGCATCTTCCTCGAGCGATCGCAACAACTCCGGCGTGACTTTATCTCCGCTGAAAGCCAACTCCCTCACGGGAACGCGATCCGAATCAACTCATCCATCGACTTCACATAATGGATCTCCATGTCGCCCAGTTGTTCGGCCTTCAGATCCTCCCGCACATTCACCTCGTTCTCCGCTGGCAGAATCACAGCCGTGACCCCGCTCCGCTTCGCCGCGAGCACCTTCTCCTTAATCCCGCCTACCGGCAAGACCAGCCCGGTCAAAGTAATTTCGCCTGTCATCGCCAAACCCTCGCGCACGCACTTGCCCGTCAGCAAAGAAAGCAGCGCGGAGGCCATTGTCACACCCGCCGAAGGCCCGTCTTTCGGAATCGCCCCGGCAGGAACGTGAACATGAATGTCCGTAGTCTTGAAAACATCCGGCTCTATTCCCAGCTGCGGCGCATTCGCCCGCACCCAGGTCAGTGCAGCCTGGACGGATTCCTGCATAACCGAACCCAACTGCCCCGTCATAATAAGGCCCTTACTGCCGCCCGGCATCCGGCCCGCTTCGATAAACAGCACATCACCGCCCACCGGAGTCCACGCTAATCCCACTGCAACGCCCGGACGGCGAGTCCTCTCCGCCACTTCAGTCTCGGGACGAAACCGCGGCGCACCCAGAAACTCCTCCACCAGTGCCTGCGTCACTTCCGTCACCGGCTCTTTTGCTTCCGCGTAACGCCGGGCCACCTTCCGGCATACCGTCCCAATCTCGCGCTCCAGGTTGCGCACCCCGGCCTCCCGCGTATAGCGACGCACGATGAACCTCACCGCCTCATCCGTAAACACCAGCGGCTTGGCATCATCAGCTTCCCCGGTTCCGCCCAATCCGTTCTCGGTCATCTGCCTGGGAATTAAATACCGGAAGGCGATCACAACCTTCTCCTGCTCCGTATACCCCTGCAGTTGGATAATCTCCATCCGGTCGCGCAGCGCATCCGGTATGGTGTCAAGCACGTTCGCCGTGGTTATGAAAAGCACGCGCGACAA
>JAUZEU010000428.1 GCA_030838885.1 Bryobacterales bacterium
AGCCGTCCGGGCTGATCACCGAATCAGAGGTATCAACCGGTATTCCTGTCTGGACCCCGGAGCAGTTGCAATCTGAGGTCGCCACATTCCCGGACTTACGCCCCGCGATAACGCTGGAAGGCGACACACCCGCAGGCATCATCTACACCTCTGGCACTACGGGTACATCCAAGGGCGCAGTCCTGACGCACAACAACTTCGCTGCGAATGCGGTCAACCTGCTTGCCTGCTGGGAAATTACTCCAGCGGACCGTTTCCTGCTCACGCTGCCGCTCTTTCACGTCCACGGTCTCGGCAACGGCCTCCATTGCTGGCTGATCAGCGGTTGCCGAATGCGCTTGCTGGAGCGTTTTGTCCATCAGACCGCAGCCGAAACATTTCTGGATTTCCGGCCAACTCTGTTCTTCGCGGTCCCTACCATCTATGTGCGGCTGCTGGATCTTGATCCGCCTGCGGCAAGACAGATCGGGTCATTCATGCGGCTGTTCGTATCCGGCTCCGCGCCGTTACCGGCTCAGGTGCACGAAGAATTTCGTCAGCTGTTTGGCCACACAATCCTGGAACGCTACGGAATGAGCGAAACCCTCATGAACACCGGCAACCCGTACACCGGTGAGCGCCGCGCCGGCACAGTGGGCTTTCCGTTTCCTGGCATCTCCGCCAAACTACTGGACCATAGCCTTCAGCCCGTCGCGCCAGGAGAAACAGGGGAAATCTACCTGCGTGGGCCGAATGTTTTCACTGGCTACTGGAACCGCCCCGAAGCTACGGCCGCCGCATTTGTTGACGGCTGGTTCCGAACCGGAGATCTTGCGACAGTCTCGCCGGACGGTTACTTCACACTCTGCGGGCGCAAGAGCGACCTGATCATCTCGGGTGGGTTCAACATCTATCCTCGCGAGATCGAGGAGTTCCTGCAGGAACATCCCTGCATCGCAGAAGCAGCTGTGGTCGCTGAGCCGGACCGGAGGCGTGGCGAGGTTCCGGTAGCCTATCTGGCCTGCAGCGAGCCGATAGATTTGCCGGCAATCGAAGCTCTTTGCCGTGAGAAACTCGCGTCTTTTAAGATCCCCCGCGAATTTATCGTGCTGGAGAAACTTCCCCGCAATGCGATGGGGAAGATTCAGAAGCATCTTCTGCCGAAACGTTAGAGATCGAAACCGAAGATCCTCGCGGAGTCCAGACGCCCGGGTCGGTGGTCCGAAAAAAGGCCATTACCGGTGTACCAACGGCAGCGGCAAGATGCGAGATTCCGGAATCGTTACCCACGAACACCCGCGCACCGCGCAGCCAGCAGGCGAGGTCGAAGAGATTCGGAATCCGCACCGCTCCGTCCAGTTCTTCCTCAGGCCCGCAGAGCCAGTGCACGGGCATGTGATCGGACAGGCGTTCGGCGGCTTTCGAAAAGACGTTCATCGGCGCTCGCTTCGCCACGCTGCTGGCGAAGGGATGCACGGCGGCAAAGCTGCGTCGGACAGCAGGGCACGGAATGGTCGGGTAACGCGAAGACGGGATGGCTCCCAGCATACGCACCTGATTGTTATAGAAATCGACCGCGTGCCCCTTCCCGTCCGGCAGCGCACTCAGGAACTGAAAATCCAAACCCATTTCTACCGTAAGTTGCTGGAACTCCGGCCGGTTCGCTCCGTACCA
Organism: Bryobacterales bacterium; assembly: GCA_030838885.1. Taxonomy (GTDB): domain Bacteria; phylum Acidobacteriota; class Terriglobia; order Bryobacterales; family Bryobacteraceae; genus BOG-234. Next base: position 1,654 of record JAUZEU010000428.1, read on the forward strand.
TGACACGATCGAATCGAAACTCCGAAGCTGCTCGATCACGTCGTCCGCAGGCAGAAATCCCAGTCTGTCGAGACCCGCTGAGATGATGGAATGCGCAGCATCGGCAAATCCGGCCAGCGAGACATTCTGTCCGGCACACCACACCTCGGTGTACTCCGACCGAAGTGCTTCCATGGCTGGCAGGCTTAGAATGAAGTCGCCGATCGCTCCCGGTCTGATAAGAAGGCGCCGCATCCTCTGCCTGTCCAAATGAATCTCTAATTGTAAGATGGTGTTAGCCCGGATTCGCCCCACATTCAACACATGAGTACGCGCATGGCGCATGACGTCATTGGAAATATCGGCAACACGCCCTTGCTGCGTCTGGGCAGGGTTACAGCCGAGCTTCCGGGCATCGAAATCTACGCCAAGGCCGAGTATTTTAATCCGGGCGGCTCAGTAAAAGATCGACCCGCGCTCAATATGATCCTGGAAGGGGAGCGCGCCGGTCTGCTCACACCCGACAAGGTTCTGATTGATTCCACCAGCGGGAATACAGGCATTGCTTATGCGATGATCGGCGCTGCCCGCGGGTACCGGATCAAGCTTTGCCTTCCGAAAAACGCCTCACCCGAGCGTAAACTGATCCTGAAAGCGTACGGCGCGGAACTGGTTCTCACCCCTGCGGATGAAGGGTCTGACGGCGCTATTCGGAAGGTGCGGGAAATTTACAGCTCTGAACCTGACCGCTATTTCTATCCCGATCAATACAGCAACGATGCCAATTGGCAGGCTCACTTCAATACCACCGGGCCGGAGATCATTGAGCAGACCGAAGGGCGCGTCACCCATTTCGTCGCGCTGCTGGGCACCAGCGGCACGTTTGTTGGGACCACACGCCGCCTTCAGCAGGACGTGCCAGGCGTGGATTGCATTTCCGCCCAGCCTTCCACCGGCTTCCACGGTCTGGAGGGTACCAAGCACATGCCCACCGCCATCGTGCCGCGAATTTACGATGACACTCTTGCCAGCCGCAATCTCTGGATCGAAACTGAGGATGCCTATCGGATGGTCAAGCGTCTGGCGCGCGAAGAAGGCCTTCTGGTCGGGATCTCCTCCGGCGGCAACGTACACGCAGCGCTCACTATCGCTAAGGAAGTGCAAGCGCTGGGCAAAAAGGCTGTCATCGTCACCATCCTGTGCGATGGCGCGGATAAATATCTGAGTGAGCATTTCTGGAATAATCCCGAATGATTCAAATTGAACGAAATCCCTGGCGCGAGATGGTCAACCACGCGCAGGCCGCCTATCCAAACGAATGCTGCGGCGCGATGATCGGAACTATTGACGGCGACAACAAGAACGTCGCCTACGCATTGGCTCTGGATAACGTTTCACAAGGTTCCCAGCGCGCCCGCTATGAACTGCGGCCCGAAGATCTTTTGCGAGCCGACCGCGAGGCGCGCGAACGAAAGCTTGACCTGATCGGGATCTATCACTCGCATCCTGATTGCGGCGCCTACTTTTCCGAAACCGATCTGAAGAATTCCTGCCCGTGGTACTCCTTTGTTGTTCTGTCGATTCAGGACGGCAAGTTTGACCACGCCAATAGCTGGCTGCCTAACGCAGAACAGACTCAAGCTGAGAAAGAAGAACTAACATGGCCCGAATCCTGATACCGACGCCTCTCCGCCAATTCGCCGAGAAGAACGACAATGTGGAACTGCCCGGCGCAACTGTGGGCGACGTCCTCTCCGCGCTCACCGCGCGCTTTCCGGATCTGAAGAAGAACCTTTATACGGACGAAGGCAAGCTCCGCAGCTTTGTCAACGTTTATCTGAACGACGAGGACATCCGTTACATCAACAAGGAAGCCAGCCCCGTGCAGGATTCCGATACGCTCTCCATCGTTCCCAGCATCGCCGGCGGCAGTTATGCCTGAAGAACCGTCGTTAAGTAAAGAAGAAATCCTTCGCTACAGCCGTCATCTGATCATGCCCGAAGTGGGCATGGAAGGTCAGCTGAAACTGAAGCAGGCAAAAGTGCTGCTGATCGGCGCGGGCGGACTGGGTGCACCTCTCGGCCTGTACCTGGCGGCAGCTGGCGTGGGCCGGATCGGCATGGTCGACTTCGATGTTGTCGACTTCACCAACCTGCAGCGCCAGGTCATTCACGGCACGAAAGATGTCGGCCGCCCGAAGCTCGATTCCGCTTTCGACAGCATGCGCGACATTAATCCGTTCGTGCAGCTCGATCGTTTCGAAGTGCCCATCACGAGTGAGAATGCCTTTAGCATCCTGCAGGATTACGACATCGTTGTAGACGGTACGGATAACTTCCCTACTCGCTATCTCATCAACGACGCCTGCGTGATTCTGAAGAAGCCCAACGTCTATGGGTCCATTTTCCGTTTCGAAGGCCAGGCGACTATTTTCGCTACTCAGGGTGGCCCGTGCTACCGCTGCCTCTATCCCGAACCGCCACCTCCCGGACTGGTGCCCAGCTGCGCTGAAGGCGGCGTTCTGGGAATCCTGCCCGGGATCATCGGACTGGTGCAGGCTACCGAGACAGTCAAGCTGATCCTGGGCATTGGCCAGCCGCTGATCGGGCGGCTAATGCTGTACGATGCTCTCGCGATGAAGTTCCGGGAACTGAAGCTTCGGAGGAATCCCGAGTGCCCCGTTTGTGGCGATCACCGGACGATCACGGAACTGATCGACTACCACCAGTTCTGCGGCATCCCGCAAAATCCCGTTCAGGAGGCTCCCGTGACAGGCGAAATCGAACCGAAGGAAGTAAAGGAAAAGCAGGATCGCGGTGATAATTTCGTGCTGGTGGACGTGCGCGAACCGCATGAATACCAGATTGCGAAGATCCCGGGTGCGAAACTGATTCCGCTCGGAGACTTGCCCAAACGTCTGAACGAACTCGACCCCAAAGATGAGATCGTGATGCACTGCAAGATGGGCGGCCGGAGCGCGAAAGGGGTAGATTTGCTGCGGCAAAACGGCTTCACAAAGGTCCGCAATATGATCGGCGGTATTACCCGCTGGAGCGAGACCGTAGATCCCTCAGTTCCGAAGTATTAGCCGTTCCCACTTCATGAACGGGCGCTCGTGTTGGGCATCAGCGCCCGTTCTGCTATCGTAAGACCCTGCCACTCCCGATCTTTCTGGCCGCGCTGGCTATCATCTTCGACGGCCTCGACAACCAGCTGCTGGGCTTCGCCATACCCGCTATTATTCGCGACTGGCAGATCCCGCGCGCGGCATTCGGTCCCATAGTTGCGATCAGCCTGATAGGAATGAGTTGCGGCTCTGCGCTGGCCGGGCCCATTGGTGATCGCTTAGGTCGCCGCAGAACGTTGATCGCAACCGTTCTTCTTTTCGGCTTAGCCACCCTGAGTATCTCATGGGCTCACAGCCTGACTGTGCTCGGCATTCTTCGTTTTTTTGCGGGTGCCGGAGTGGGAGGGGCAATCCCGAACGCCACCGCGATTGCCTCCGAGTTCGCGCCCCTCAGCCGTAAGGCAATAGCCGTATCTATGACGATGATCTGCGTCCCGATAGGCGGCATGATCGGCGGAATCGCAGCGGCTCAGGTTCTTCCCACCCTCGGATGGCGGGCGCTCTTCGTTATCGGCGGCATAGCTCCGCTGGCGCTCTGCCTGGTGCTGTTCTTCTTCCTGCCTGAGTCTCCAGGTTTCCTCACTGAACGAAAGCCCGCACAGCAGATCGCACTCGCGGAGGTCTTCGAATCCGGCCGAACACGCGACACCCTCAGCCTCTGGCTAACTACGTCCTGCTGCCTTCTTTGCGTTTACATGTCCTTCAGCTGGCTGCCCACGCTGCTGACTGCGGAAGGCCTCAACCTTGCCGAAGCCAGTTCCGGCCTCGCGTTCTACAACCTGGGCGGAGTTGCCGGCGCGCTCCTTTGCGGTGCGCTCATCGCACGCTTCGGCTCACGCGTACCCATGCTTGCAGCCGCGTTCGGAGCGGTGGCCAGTGTGTTGGTCCTGAATCTGACAGCTACACGTTCCCATGCCGCGTTGCTGGCCGGCTTCGCGGTTCACGGATTGTTTGTCAATGCCGTCCAGGTAACGTCATTCGCCCTGGCAACTCACATCTATCCCACGGGCGTGCGCGCCTCGGGCGTTGCGTTCGCCCTGGCGATAGGTCGCATCGGGCCCATCGTCAGTGCCTTCATGGGAGCCGGTCTGATCACCGCAGGGCGTTCCGCGTTCCTGAATTTCCTGGCGTTGGCCATGACCGGTACGTTCGTGGGGCTGGCCTTAATTCGAAATCACATTCCGGCCGTTGGAACTCTCAAATCCCGGGCTGCGGCCGGCGGGAGTGGGCCAGCGCCTCATTGATCTTGTTGATGTCGAAAGCCTCCGGATCAAAATTCCCTCCCACCCACTCCAACATCTCTTCGTGTTCCTCGTGGTCCGGGTCGGCGAGGATTTCAAGAAGGTTTTCATATCCGCCGATACCCCCGCAGTCCTCGGGCGGGCAGTTCCCTTTCCCTGCTACACAACTCGGGTAGGCAGCGTCCGGCATGGCCGGCAGAATTTTTTCCACCACAAGCCTGTGCTCCCAGCCGTCGCCAAAATCGTAAGTGTAGTTGGCCTTCGCTCCTGGATAGCCAAGTACCTTAGACAGTCGCACCGTTTTTTCGCTGCGGGTGGGCGTCAACCCCATAGCTCGATCCTCGGGATTCGGTTCACCATACGTCACCGAGTCGATGTCGAAATCGTGCAGGTGACTATCCGTCCATCCCATCGCAACCTGCAGCACCTCATGTAACTTCCCCAGCGTCATATCCGCAACCAGGAGCCGCCGCCAGATCGGAGGCTTGCTGCCCGCAAGGGTGACTTTGAGCTGATAGGTCTCCCGGGACTGGTTCTTCTTTGTAGCCATTTCGCCGCCTTTCAGTTCCCCAGTGCCTGCTGAATGGCCGCTGCTGCTACGGGTGCCATCAGTTCGTAGCCTTTATCATTCGGATGCAGGCCATCTCGCGAGATGCCCTCTTTCAGCATGCCTTTGTCGTCCACCACCGCTGCAAAGTAATTGCAGTAAACGGCGTGAACCTTCTCCGCATATGCCTTCAGCCAGGAATTCAGCTTCAGGATGTCCGCAGGAGGTCTCCCGTCTGTCATCTTGCGCGGGCCGTAGTCGCTCACCGGTGTTATAGAACAGAGGATTACCTTGATTCCGTGACCGATGGCCAGTTCTGACATCGCCTGGAAATTTTCTTCCACCATTTCAATCGTCGATGGGCCCGTGTTGCGCGCAACATCGTTCGTGCCCGCATAGATCACAACCGCAGCCGGCTTCAGATTGATGACATCCTCAAACATCCGTACCAGCATCTGCGGAGTGGTCTGGCCACTGATCCCCCGGTTCACATATGATTTGCCGGGAAAATACTGCGCCAGCTTCCAGCCGTCCGTGATGGAGTCGCCCATGAAGACCACGCGGCCGGGATCGGCAGGCTGGGCCTTCAGCTTTTCGTTATCCGCATGATAACGGCCCAACTGGTTCCAGTCCTGCAACTGATTGGCGAGCGTTTGTGCAGTCGAAGCCAGGCAGCAGTTGGCGCGCGGCGGATTGTAGTCCTCCACAAGTTGTGCGGAAGCGAGGGTCGGTAGAACCGTCGCGGCAAACGCGAGAAATCTATAGCGGGACATTGTTGGAATTATATAGCGGCCCGGCATCTGATCGAATTTGACATGATGGACAAATGGCTAAGTCCAAAATTGAGATGAGCGTACCGGACATGAGCGGTGACGGAGTCGTGCGCAACATCGAAACGAGCCTTTCCGGTGTGAGGGGCGTTGAGTATGCGCACGTGAACCTCGGAGCCGGCAAGATCACGGTTGAATACGACGATGCGGTGGCTACTGCGGACCAACTGATCGGCACGGTGAAGCAATTAGGCTTCGACGTCCTTCAGGTGTGAAGCACAAACAATTCTGCTGCGCCCTATTCCCTATGTCTCCTTACCTGTCAGCAGCCGTCCCAACACTCCCATCGGTACCGCCCCTTCCTTCAGCGCCTGATCATGAAAATCGTGCAGGTTGAAGCCCGCACCCTTCGTCTGCCTGACTGATTTCTGCAAACGCAACCAATCCCTCCATCCCGCAAAGTAGCTGGGCAACTGAGCGGACGACAACTTTGCCCGCTGCAGTTTTGCCACCGCTTCCTCGTGCTCCTGGAATGTCGATTTCTCCATCAGTTCCATCGCCTGTTCGTCCGTCATCCGGTTCGTCTGAAGCCGGATGTCCAGAATTGCGTTCGCATCCACCCTCAGTTCCTGCTTCAGAAACGTCAGCCGCAGTTCCGGCGAATTGTCGAGAAATCCTTCCTCCAGCATCACCTGCGTGATGTACTGCGCCCACCCTTCCACATTCGCTCCATTACTGAACACCGCTCGTAATACCCCGCGGGCCTTCGGGTGAATATCGTTGGCGAACTCGCCCTGCACATAGTGCCCAGGCATCGCCTCATGAATCACGAGTAGCCGCAGGTTGTAAACGTTGTACTCACGAAGCTTTGATTCCACCCGCTCCTTCGGCCAGTTCTCCGGAATTGGCGTGAGCCAGAAGAACGCGCCCAGTTTCGGTTCCAGTGCCGGCGCTGGATTGAACCCGCCCACTGCGTAGATCCCGCGCTGAAACTCCGGCGTCGGAATCACTTGCAGATTACTGCCCTTAGGCAGTGTCAACAGGTTCTTAGTGGCCGCAAAGTTTCGCGCCTCCTCCAAATCCCTCTTCGCGTCCTCGAAGTAATGAGCCGGTGTGGAGTGGTCCTGCGCAATGTGGTCCATCACCTCGCTTATTACCTTGTTCTCGCGCTCAATTCCCCGCAAATCATCGTGCGCACCGTGCGCGCCGAACCACTTTGAATGCAAGGGCAGCGATATTTCAAGCATCTTCGACCGCACTTCCCTCAACCGGCCTTCCGCATCCGCGAGGACCTCATCCGGAGTGCGATTAGTAGCCAGCGCCAGCTTGAACTTTGTCGCATACTGGTCTGACCCCAGCCTCCAGTCCGGATTTCCGGGCGAACGTCCTGGCAAATCCGTTTCCAGGAACCGGTTCAGGTTACGCAAGGCATCGAGCGCAGGTCCCGCTGCCGCGTCGTACGCCGCTTTGACGTTTGCGGGGGCCGCCAGACGCAGCGTTTGATCCACCAGCCCGATATTGCCGTCGTTCTCTTCCTTCGCGACCTTCGCCCAGATGGCAGGCACTCCCCTTAACTGCCGCCGCGCCGTATCAACAAACGCCGGAAGCTTCTCCAGTCGCGCGATGATGTGCCGGTACCGCTCTTCTTTCGGCGCATACTCCAGAATCAGTGGGTTGAACAGGGCCGACCCCAGCAGTTCCACATAGCTTTGGGGATGTCTTCGCCATGACTGCGCCACATCCGTATCGAACAACGCCAGGCCGATCTGATAGTCAATCACTTCATAGTCTGCCCGATCCTCGGGGCTCAAGGCATCTTTATCGAAGCCTTCCAGCCGCTTATGCAGTTCGACAAAGTAATTCCGCTGCCGCTGGATCGCCTGAAAGCTCAGATTGTCCAGTTCCCGATCGAAATCTTCGCCCTTATACTTGTGCAGGCCCTGCGCAGACGCACCCACAGGGGAGAACGAAAGCGATTTGTAAATTACTTCCTCGGCCAGCTTGCCGAATTCAGAACCCGGCGTCTTCCGTGAGCACGAAACAGCCACTGCAGCCAGGAAAAAGGTGCCTGTAAGCAGCAGACTGCGGGGCCGGGCGCACGCTCGGAATACGTTGGGCATTGTCCTGAATTATAGTTGGTCAGCACGGCATACTGATGAGAGTGAACCGATGAGCAGCAGCATAACTGCAGGAGAACTTGCCCTCCGTCTAAACCTCCCTCTTCGTGGCGACAGTACGCGTCAAATTGAGAGTGCAGCCACTCTGGAAGACGCTGGCCCCCTGGACGTCGCCTTCATGGGCTCGCCCAAGTTGTTCGATGCCGGCCGGCAGTCGAAAGCCGGTTGCCTTATCGCGCTGCCGGACTACCTTGCGGCATCAGGGCAGACCGTAATCGACTCTCCTCAGCCGCGCGCTCACTTCGGGCAAGCGCTGTCCATCCTGTATCCAGGGCCCGCGCTGGAACCGGGCATCCATTCCAGCGCAGTCATTGGCCATGGTGCTCAGATTCATCCGACCGCAATCATCGGCCCGCATGTTACTGTGGGCGCCGGTGCATGCGTCGGGACGAACACCATTCTTCATCCAAATGTCACTGTTTATCACGGGGTCACTATCGGCGAGCGATGCATCATCCACTCCGGAGCGGTGATTGGCGCGGATGGCTTCGGCTTCGAAATGGTGCAGGGGCGTTATCAAAAGGTGCCCCAGGTGGGAACCGTCCGGATTGGGGACGATGTCGAGATAGGCGCCAATACCTGCATTGACCGCGCCACTCTCGGCGTGACCGTCATTGGCGACGGCACCAAGCTCGACAACATGGTTCACATCGCCCACAATTGCCGCATTGGTCGCCACGTTGTAATCGCAGCCCAAACCGGCCTCGCGGGAGGAGTGGAGATCGGAGATTACGCCATCGTGGGTGGTCAGGTCGGCGTAGGCGATAAGGCGCGCATCGAATCGAAAGCGGTCATCGGGTCGGGCGCGGGTATTCTGACATCTAAAATCGTCCGCGCCGGCGAACCGGTTTGGGGTACGCCCGCCCGGCCACTCCGCCAGTACCTCGCGCAACTGGCCACCCTGTCCCGACTGTCGAAGAGACGCTGAAATGTCCCGGGAACGCCGGAAGAAAAAGGTCACATGCTGCCAAGGTGGCCCTTGTTCCTTCAGCTTACGTTCCAAAGCCGCGGGCATCAGTTATTTTCGGTCGCCTCCGACGAGAGAGCCCGCCCAGTCTTTCTGAACCGCCGTGTCACGAACCCCATGGATCCTCGAATTTGGCAAACGAGATCACAGGTCTTGCGGCTCTGCCCCAACTTCAGGCAAGTCCTGCAACTCTCGCCGGGAAACAGAAAGTAATAAATCGACCAGAGTGGTAAACAAGTCATATTCTTCCCCTGCACATTTTGCCGGCTCTTCGGGCATGGTGCTACGACGTTGCAAATCTGATTCCAAACACGAGCACGCAGCCGTCTCCCGGATTTCGCGCGGGCTAAAGTTTTGAGAGCAACCGGCCGATAGTATTCCCGAATGACGGCTCAAACAATTGCAAAACTCCCGTCTGCGGCCATTCCTCAAAGTGACCCCAGGGCAGGCAAATATCTTACTTTCAAACTCGGGAAGGAGGAATTCGGTATCCAGGTCCTTCGGGTCAAAGAGATTATGGGCGTCCAGGACATTACTGCGGTCCCGGGCACCCCTCCTCACCTGAAGGGTGTTCTGAATCTACGCGGAAAAATCATCCCGGTTGTGGATCTGCGCCTGAAATTCGCCTTTCCGGACGCACCCTTCACTGAGACCACCTGCATCATCGTGGTTCAGGTCATGCAGGACAGTGAGCCGGCGATGATCGGACTGATTGTGGATGGAGTATGCGAAGTTCTGAACCTTGCGGCCAGTGACATCGAAGACGCACCGGACTTCGGCGAAGGCGTGGATACCCCTTTTGTCCTTGGAATCGCAATGTACAAGGGAGGTGTCAAAATTCTCTTGCGGATCGAAGACGTCCTCACGCTGCAGGAACTCAGGGGCCTCACCAGTCTCGTCCAATAATCACGGGCAATGCGCCTTCCGCGATCCCTGGTATATTCTGGTGTCGCTTACGCACCATTTATAAAGGAGCCCCGTGAATACTCTCAGCCGACGCCAGTTCTCCAAAGCCGCCGCAGGCATAATTGCAGCCCCCCTTGCCGCAGCAGCGCAGACTTCGTTCGCGAATCTCTGGGGAGGTTCCGTGGTTGATTGCCATCATCACCTGCGGCGAACCCCGGATGATAACATCGCCCATCTGGATGGTTGCGGTGTCTCAAACGCCATGGCGCTGGCCCGTGAGAACTCCGCCGATCAGATGCAGGCGCTCGAAGCGAAGTACCCCGGGCGCTTCCTGGGCTGGTTTGCCAGCGCAAACATCCTGAACCCCGATGCCGAGGCGCTTCTGACCAACGCTGTCAAGAAAGGTGCAATTGGCTTCGGCGAACTGAAGTTTCACGTGGAAGCTGCAGGCCCTGAACTGCGGCGGATGTACGCTCTTGCCACCGACCTGAACGTGCCCGTGCTCATCCACTTCCAGGAAGTGCCACACACCCCGACCGAAGGAGTCTTCAGTACGGGGTTCCGGAATTTCGAGTCCATGCTGAAGATGCACCCGAAAACGCGGTTCATAGGCCATGCTGATGCGTTTTGGGCGAATATCTCAGCTAACTATGCGAATGAGTCGGCCTACCCCACCGGTAAGATTGCCCCCGGCGGCGTCACGGACAAACTGCTGTCCGACTACCCCAATCTGTTTGGGGACCTCTCCGCGAACTCGGGCAATAATGCTCTCTCCCGCGACCCGGAGTTTACCGAGGGCTTTCTGAAGCGGCACGAGGATAAGCTCATTTTTGGCAGTGACTGCGCCTGCACAGATGGCAAAGGTGGTGGTATTTCTCAGGGCGGCAACCCCGGTGCCAGCCGCCTCGCCGGAAAATGCGTTGCCAGGGAAACCCTTGGCTTGCTGAAGAAGACAGCTTCTCCTGCTGCGTTCCGAAAGCTTACGTGGGAAAACGCCCATAAAGTCTACAGACTAAAGACTTGACCAGACGCCCCCTTATCCCCGTGACCGGTGCGCACCGGAGCCAGAGTTGTGCGGGGCTAAGCCATCTCATTCAGTCTGAAGCCCACAAAAGAAACACTCCAGACAGGCCGAGACGTCGGCTCTGCTGCCCTTCGCATTTGCCCGGCCCAGGCCGCTCCGGCATCCGCTAACCTCAAGCGCCATCAGCACTTCGCGCTAAACTATAAGAATCACCGTGAATAGCTTCGATACCCGCCAACTGGCTTTGGCCAATGCTCTCGCTATGCGTATTCTTGTGCTCGACGGAGCCATGGGCACCATGATCCAGCAGCGCAAGTTAACCGACGAAGACTTTGGCGGCGCCGCTCTCGAAGGCTGCAACGAGTATCTGGTTAAGACGCGCCCGGACGTAATCCAGGATATCCATCGCGCTTACCTTACAGCCGGTTCCGACATTATTGAAACCAACAGTTTCGGCGGCACGGCGCTTGTGCTTGCCGAGTACCAGGTTCAGGACCAGGCATACGACCTCAACTTCCGGGCCGCTCAATTGGCGCGCCAGGCTGCTGATGACTTTTCCACCCCCGAAAAACCACGCTTCGTGGCTGGCTCCATCGGCCCGACTACAAAGGCGATCACCGTCACTGGCGGCGTCACCTTTCCGCAGCTCGAAGTAAATTTCCACGATCAGGCCAAAGCTCTGGCCGATGGCGGCGTGGACATTTTTCTGGTAGAAACGTCCCAGGATACGCGCAATGTAAAAGCCGCCATTCTCGGAATTCAGCGCCTCGCGCGGGAAACCGGCGTCACCATTCCAATCATGGTTTCCGGAACCATCGAACCGCAAGGCGCGATGCTCGCCGGCCAGAATGCCGAGGCACTTCTGGCCTCCATCTCCCACGCGGGCATTATGTCCATCGGGCTCAATTGCGCCACCGGCCCGGAGTTCATGACGGACCATATTCGCAGCCTGTCCGACGTTGCTTCCACGCGCATTTCCTGTTATCCGAATGCCGGTCTTCCGAATGAGGACGGTCTTTATTTGGAAACTCCCGAATCCCTCGCCTCGCAACTCGAGCGCTTCGTCAAAAACGGCTGGATCAATATTGTCGGTGGGTGCTGTGGCACCACGGACAAACACATCGCCGCGATCGCGAAGATGGTCGAAGGCAAGAAGCCTCGTGAGGTAAAAACGCCCGCACACCGGGCTTACTACTCCGGGATTGAACTTGTCGAAGCGGATGAAAGCAGCCGCCCCCTGATTGTCGGCGAGCGCACCAACGTGATTGGCTCACGTGCTTTTAAAAAGCTAATCGCCGAAGAGAAATGGGAAGAAGCCGTCGAGATTGCCCGCCGCCAGGTCAAGAATGGAGCGCATATTATCGACGTTTGCCTCCAGAGCACAGACCGGGACGAACTGAACGACATCCCCCTTTTCTACGAGAAACTCAACCGGATTATCCAGGCCCCGGTCATGATCGATACCACCGATCCAAAGGCCATCGAGCTCGCGCTCACCTACTGCCAGGGCAAGAGCATTATCAACTCCATTAACCTCGAAGACGGTGAGGAAAAATTCGAACGCGTTTGCCCGCTCGCGAAATCGTATGGCGCGGCGCTCATCGTAGGCACCATCGACGAAGACAAACTCCAGGCCCAGGCCTTCACTCGTGAGCGCAAACTCGCCGTGGCGCAGCGATCGGTGGAACTGCTCACCACCAAATATGGCATCGCGCCGGAAGACATCATCATCGATCCGCTGGTCTTTCCCTGCGCCACCGGTGATACCAACTACATAGGGGGCGCCGTCGAAACAATCGAGTCGCTCCGCCTTATAAAACAGCACATTCCTTATGTGAAGACAGCTCTCGGCGTTTCGAATATCTCCTTCGGCCTGCCGGCTTCTGCCCGTGAAGTTGTCAACTCTGTCTTCCTGTACTACTGCACCAAAGCCGGCCTCGATCTAGCCATCGTCAACGCTGAAAAGCTCGAACGGTTCGCCTCGATCCCCGCCGAAGAACGTCATCTTGCCGAGGTGCTTCTCTTCAACACGCCGCCCCCTGAAATCGAGGCGCCGGACGACTGGCGTGAGCAAACGCCCGACCAGAAAGCCGCCATCAACCAGTACCATATCGCAAAGATCGCCGAGTTTTTCCGCAGCCGTACCCAAACTAAAAAAGTCAAAGCCACCGATCTCCCTCTTGACCAGCGCCTGGGCAATTACATTATCGAAGGAACCAAAGAAGGCCTGATCGCCGATCTGGATTTGAAGCGTTCGGAAGGGGCCGCACCGCTCGACATTATCAACGGACCGCTGATGGCTGGCATGGCCGAAGTCGGCCGGCTCTTCAACGCGAATGAACTCATTGTGGCAGAGGTGCTGCAGTCCGCCGAAGCCATGAAGGCCGCGGTCAACCATCTTGAGCAGTTTATGGAGAAGGCCGACACGGCCAGCCGTGGCAAAATCGTCCTCGCTACGGTGAAAGGCGACGTTCACGACATCGGCAAGAACCTCGTCGAAATCATTTTGAGCAACAACGGCTATAACGTAATCAATCTCGGCATCAAGATCCCATCCGATCAGTTGATTCAGGCCTTCCGTGAGCATCACCCGGATGCAATCGGGCTCTCCGGTCTGCTCGTCAAGAGCGCCCAACAGATG
>JAUZEU010000802.1 GCA_030838885.1 Bryobacterales bacterium
TGCCCATTCTCCAGGTATCCTTCGGCTCACCGGGTCTACCTGAATCCACCGTCATCCTGTCCCGCAACCGGCTTTGCCGACCAGAGTCACTCCACCAAAATATTTCGACGGCTGGTCGGCATCACACCGGCGCAATTCCACGCCGCAGGCGCCACGACACGGTGTCCCGAGCTCGGGAGTGTCCGACTCCCACTAGGATAAGCATGCCTCCGACCGAACACTACGACATCCTGATTATCGGCAGCGGAGAAGCCAGTAAGTATCTCGCCTGGTCGATGGCCAGTGCGGGCCAGCATACTGCAGTCGTCGAGCGAAAGCTCATCGGAGGATCCTGCCCCAACATCGCTTGCCTGCCGAGCAAGAACATTATTCACGGCGCAAAAGTCGCAGCGTTCGCCCGACGCGCTGCGGAGTTCGGGCTCGAAGGCGGACCTCTTTCGACGAATATGGAAGGCGTTCGTCACCGTAAGCAAAAAATGGTTGATGGACTGATTGAGTTGCACCTGGACCGTTTCAAGGCAAGCGGTGCTGAATTAGTTATGGGAGAGGCGCGGTTCGTTGGCGAGAGAACGGCTGAGATCAGGCTGAACGATGGTGGCGAGCGAGTGATCGCCGGCGAGCGCGTTTTCCTCAATTTGGGAACCCGCGCTTCAATACCCGATGTGCCGGGACTTGCGGCCGCAAGACCAATGACACACGTGGACGCCCTCGAACTGGACCGTTTGCCAGGGCATTTAGTCGTGATGGGCGGGGGATATGTTGGCCTGGAATTTGCTCAGGCGATTCGACGCTTCGGCTCCCGCGTGACCGTCATTGAAATGGGCGCTCAACTTCTTCCGCGCGAGGACACCGACGTCGGAAGTGCTCTATTCCAACTGTTTCATGATGAGGGAATCGAGGTCCTACTCAACACCAGCATTGTGAAGGCCGAAGGACGTTCCGGCCAGGAGGTGTCAGTACGGATCGATGGCGACGGCGGACAACGCGACGTCGCCGGAACCGATCTGTTAGTCGCTGTCGGCAGAACTCCCAACACAGATGGTGTCGGTCTGAGTGAGGCGGGCGTGGCACTCGATTCGCGCGGTTACATCGCGGTGAACGAGCGGCTGGAGACAGGGGCGGCGAACGTCTGGGCAATGGGCGAGTGCGCGGGGAGTCCACAGTTTACGCACGCTGCGTTCGATGACTTTCGGATTATTCGCGATAATCTTCGCGGGGGTAACCGGACAACCCGCGATCGGTTGATTCCTTCCTGCATGTTCACTGATCCCGAAGTCGTACGAGTCGGATTGAACGAATCCGAAGCAAGAAGACGCGGCACTAAATACCGCCTCGCCGGGATGCCAATCGCCAACGTGCTCAGAACGAGGACCGTGTCTGAACCGCGTGGATTTATGAAAATGTTGGTCGCAGCGGATTCCGATCGCATTCTCGGCTTTACGGCGTTTGGGGTTGAAGCGAGCGAACTGCTCGCTGCTGTGCAAACGGCGATGCTCGGCAGTTTGCCGTACACAACTCTACGCGATGGAATCTTCACGCACCCAACCATTTCGGAGGGTTTCGGCGCTCTGTTGACAAACCTGCGCGCCGCGGATTGAAATTACACTCGGAACCCGGGCATGCGCCGCTGAGTGACCTAAGATGGGATCGGTCGTTGACGAGCCACAGATTAGTCAGTTCCGGCCCAAAACGGCCCGCGTTAGACTTGCTTCCGGCTCGGGATCGACACTCGTAATGGACTGACGGCCCGTCACGCGCCGCGCTCAGTTCGTCCTGGCCGACGACCAGGACTCAGCGGGCCTGCTTCGCGGCGCCTGGCGAGACTCCCGGATGGCGCTTGAACGCGCGGCTAAAGGCGGCTTCCGACTTATAACCGAAGGAATTAGCGAGTTCGGCGACCGTTATGTCGCTTTCCGCCAGCTGCCTGTCCCAACAACCCCCGTTTTCCCCCGACCATCCAGGAACCGCCCAGCGACTGCTTCGTACCCGTTTAATTTGTCAGGCACACGTGATCTCCTGGTCCCCAACCAGAGAGGATACCGCCTTGGCAAGTTCGAAGAGTTCTGATGGTGCAATGTCGATCAACCCGTCACGTGACGCAGATTGGACCGATCCGGAACAGAGGTGCCCGACCTGGTGTCTAATCTGAGGTATGCGTACGCTGCTGCTTGTCGTCATGCTGGCCCTGCCGTTTTCGTCTGTCCAGGCGTGTTCATGCGTGGGTGGGGGACAACCCTGCCAGGCGGCCGGAATCTCCGCAGCCGTGTTCACCGGGACTGTTGTCGATATCGCCAACCCGGCACCGCCGGTCTTCTTGCCAGGCACCGGAGGAAACGCGAGCCGGCGCTCGGCTGATAGCCCCCCCTCACCGCTGCCGAGACAGCTGCGCACAATTCGATTCAGAGTCGCGGACGTCCTGACCGGGCTCGCTCCTGGTCAGAGGGAAATTGAGATCCTCACCGGCATGGGCGGCGGCGACTGCGGCTATCCATTTGATACGAGCCAGGATTACGTGATCTACGCTCACCGGAATTCGGACGGCCATCTTGAGACGGGCATTTGCTCACGTACCCGGCTTCTTTCCCGGGCGGCCGAAGACATTCAGTACTTCCATAACATGGCAGGCGCTCCCGCAACCAGCGAAATGCGCGTCATGACGGGTTATCCGGGCACTCCCGCCAAATCAGGAATAACTATCCTGGCTGAAAGCGGCGGATCACGATACAGCGCGCTTACCAATGCCGCGGGGCAGGCCACGTTCACGGGCTTGCCCCCTGGTGAGTACACGATCCACTCGGCAGCGGACGGCGATTTGGCCGACGATCCGAAAGTGCAGTTATACGCGAAAGGTTGCCGGGATCTCACGCTGTTCCGCACGCTTCGGATCAGTGGCCGGGTAGTGACTCTCACCGGGTTTCCCGCCGCACGTGTGCAAGTCGAGTTTCGATCCGTGCAGGGAACCTATGACGACGGCAGAATGACCGCGGCCGATGGCAGCTACGAACTGCGCATCCCCAGACCGGGACGATATTACCTCGGTGTCAACCTGAACCATACAGCTACACGCGACACCCCGTACCCGCGATGGTTCTATCCCGGGACGGCTGACCAGGCCCTGGCCGCACAGATCGACTTCTCAGGGAGGCCCGAGGACCGGAAATACGATTTCGCATTACCCGATCGCCAGGCCACGCGCGTGATCCGGGGTGTGGTGTTCGGGCGCGATGGACAGCCTACGCCCCGAGCCGTTTTGAGTGTCGTCGATTCTTCGCACGCAGTGATCGCACAGGCATTCGCTGACAAGAGCGGGCAGTTTGCGATGGACGTATTCGGCAGCTTCCCATACCGATTGCATGCGGTATGGCCGGGAAACACCACCGGCGAAGCAGCTTCGGCACCCCCAGTCGACATCAAACCAGGAAGCGACCAGTTAGACCTGCGATTGATTCTTACTCAACCGGGAAATTCGTATCTTGAAGAGCGGCGGGCGCCCACCCCCGCCACGAAGCCGTAAGACGGCTTTAAGGTAAATGTGTTCACAGTCGCTGTTGTCATACCCCGACATGGAAGGTAAAGGCCTTCCGGTCAACGTTGGCGGGGAGCCTGGGCTAACGCACTTTCCAGGGCCGCCTGATTGGTGCTGTTGGACGGATCACGGCGCACTGCATCGCGCAGTTCCGCGATGCCCTGAGTCCACTGACCCAGCCGGAGAAGTGCGATCGCAAAATTCACCCGGAATCCGACATGTTCCGGACAAAGCTCCAGAGCCCTCTGGTACTTCTCCACTGCAGCGCGCAAGTTGCCTGATTTCTCGAGTTCCGCACCCTGATTATTGAGTTGCACCCCGATTAAAGCATTCTCGGCGGCCTTATCCCGGCTGCGAAGCAACTCAGTCAATTTGTCCTTCGCCTGCCTGGCTTGTTCCACCTGCCCATCCCTGCGAAGCGCAGTCTGCAGAGCGTAGAGCGCGGACTGGTCATCGGGATTTAAGGCTACAGCTTGCCGCAGGTGCGACACGGCAATACCGGTCTCTCCCTGGTGAAGGTACTCTGAACCCAGACGGTATTGCGCGATCGCGTCGTCTGGTCCGGCTGCTACCGCTTTCCTGAAGGCGGCCAAAGCGCCCGCGTCGTCAAGGAGCGTCCTTCGTGCTTGCCCAAGGTCCGACCAGGCTTCGGCAAAATCAGGCCGAAGCGATACCGCCTTCTCAAGGTGAGCCGCAGCTTGTTGAGTTTCGTTCTGTTCGGTGTTGACCTTTGCCCGAAGATAGTGGGGCAAGGCGGCGTCCGGCGCCGCCCCGAGGAGTTTCAGAGCGCGATCCAGCGGTTTAGCCGCGGCTCCGAATTCACCCGCATCCACCAAAATCCGGCCCATGTTTAGCTGCGCCGGCGCGAAGGCCGGATCAAGCGTTATGGCCTTTTCGAATTCGCGACGAGCCATTTTCGGATCGGCAAAACTGTTGAAGGCCTCGCCGAGTGCGTTATGGGCCTCGGCCGATTGCGGGCGCAGACGGACAGCTTCCGTTAGCTGCGTGATGGCTTCGCGCTCACCGCCTTCCGCAAAGATACTGCCCAGCAGCAGCCTGGCATCCGCATTATCGGGATGGGCCTGAAGGATTTCGCGCAAAGTGCCGATCGCCTGCTTCCGCTCGCCCTTCGCCAATTGCTCCCAGGCCTTTTCTACCGGAGCCTGCTGCGCGAGCAATACTCCAACACAGGTCATCCCGGCCAGAAACCGGAGCATCAGGAACCACCGTGCCTCAGAAACTTCTGTGTGCGGCTGATTCCGGAACCCTCGAGCACGCAGACAAGGTGATCGGCCGCCACCTGCTTCAGGGCTTCCACCTGCCCTGATGGCCAACGGATTTCGACGTCCGCCACTGTTACCGGTCCGAGGCCAAAGTGCAGACGGCTGTCATTCACAGACAAGTACGAGGATTGGGCCAATACCTCCTGGGCCTGCACTTTATTACCGTAACGCACGGTCACGCGGGCGCCAATGGCGCTGCGGTTCGATTTGACACCGGTCAGTTTGATTTTGATCCAGTGATTGTCTCCGGCTACGTCGTTGCGCAGGAGGGATGGCGGCTCGTTCTGGTTCACGATCAGGACGTCGACATCACCGTCGTTATCGAAATCGCCAAAGGCGCAGCCGCGGCTACAGTGAGGGGCTTCGATTCCCGGCCCGGCCTGTCCTATCAATTCCTCGAATTGCCCCTTTCCCAGGTTGCGGAAGACGACCCGCGGCGTTTTCAGAGGGGCATCGGGAAGCTTCTTATCGACCTCGGGATAGATGCCGCCCGTCACCCACAAGAGATCCGGGTTGCCGTCATTATCCAGGTCCGCCACGCCGATGCCCCAGCTCACGAATCGCGTCTCGACACCCAGGCCCGACCGGATGGTGGCGTCGCTGAAGTTGCCTTTGCCATCGTTCACGTAGACAGCGCTGGTGTCGTGGCTGAAATGTGTTTTGACGATGTGGAGATTGCCGTCACACCGGAAATCGCCGATGCCGAGGCCCATGCCAGCCTGCTCCATGCCGTCATCGCTCAGCGCAACGCCGCTCTCGATCGCCTGTTCAGTAAAGGTTCCGTCGTGATTGTTACGAAAATACAGGCTGGGGGTCGAGTCGCACGCGACGTAGATATCCGGCCAGCCGTCGTTGTCCAAATCCGCGGCCACTGCGGTGAGGCCGTAGCCACCCGCGATCTTACTGATGCCCGAACCTTCCGAGACATCCGTAAACGTGCCGTCGCCGTTGTTGTGGTACAGGGAATGGCGTCCATAGGGGAGACCCCGTGGTCCGCAACTCACAGGCACTCCAAAGTAATCGCAACTGCCAGTCCTTCCGGCCCGGGGAACAGCATTCTCGTCGAAGACGAGATAGTTGGAGACAAACAGATCCAGCTTCCCGTCCCGGTCGTAATCGAGGAAAGTGCAGCCGGAACCGAAGCGGGCTTCTGAGTTCAGGAGCCCGGCTTCTTTCGTGACATCGGCAAATGTGCCGTCGCCCCGATTGCGATACAAGACGTTCTGGCCCCAACAGGTGATGAACAGGTCTTCAAAGCCATCATTGTTGTAATCTCCGACGGTAACTCCGTAAGAGTAACCGGTTCGGAAAAGACGGGCCTTTTGGGTTACATCGGTGAACGTGCCGTCGCGGTTGTTCTTGTAAAGGCGGTTGGATGCAAGCGGCGGGGGATCGCCGAATCGTGAGCCCGAGAGCACAAAGATGTCGAGCCAGCCATCGTTGTCATAGTCCAGGAAAGCTGCGCCGCAGCCCATGGACTCGACGATGTAGTCGTTGTGATCGGGGTGGCCCCAGACCACGACTTCTTTGAGCCCGGCCTGACTGGCCACGTCTGTAAACCGGGCCTGGAAAGGGATCCCCGAGGGTTTCCCGCGAGGAGGAGCGTTAACCTTGCGGGAGGCCATCCCATGATCCTGACCATTACGGTCCTGACCATGAAGACGGACGGCCTCCCACCCCAACAAACTCAGAACGCTGCGACGTGTGGTGCCCTGTGTCAAAAGATGATTCTAAGCCCAAGCTCCACTTGTCTGCCGCTTTGATTGCCGTAAGTCGCGCCCTGCGCGCCGAAGTTCCCGCCCGGAGATCCCTGGAACAGAGTTTGTCCGAACGTGGAATGCTGAATGTTGGTATCGGGGTCGCCCCGGTTGAGGCGGTTGGTCGCGTTATAGGCAGCCATCTTCAGCTCGGCGTGGATCCGTTCGGTGATCGTAACCGCCTTGGTGAGATTGCCGTCTACATTCCAGAAATGTGGACCGGTTAAGCAATCGTACTGCAGGGGACTGCTCCTCAGTACGTATGTGTTCGGCGGAATGGGCGAGAAAGCGGCGGTGTTGAACCAGGCCTTTGGCGAGGGGTTCGCCACGCAGGGATTGCCGTTCACGATTATATTGTCGGTGAACCGCACATAGTCGCCCGAGATGAAGGTCGACAGCCCGGCCAACTTCCAGCCTCCGACCAAAGCGTCCACCACACGCGGGGCTGAGTTGAAGAACGTGCGTCCCTTCCCGAACGGAAGTTCCCAGGTGCCCGCAACGTTGAACCGGTGCCGCGGCTGATTGCTGTCTTGATAGACCAGGTTGTTGTTATAGGCGTTCAGATCATTGAAGGTGTTCGTTTGGGCTTTCTCCCGAATGTAAACGTACGAGACCAGGAAGTTGTACCCTTTGCTGAATGCTTTTTGCGCCTTTACTTCCACGTTCTGGTATCTCTCGGCCGCTCCCAAAACGCCCACCTCATACAGACCCCCGTATTGCGGATAGGCTTTCAGCAGAGAGC
Organism: Bryobacterales bacterium; assembly: GCA_030838885.1. Classification (GTDB taxonomy): domain Bacteria; phylum Acidobacteriota; class Terriglobia; order Bryobacterales; family Bryobacteraceae; genus BOG-234. The sequence continues at coordinate 7,309 of JAUZEU010000802.1, forward strand.
CAAGTGAAACCTGCTGCTGATTGCGCAGCGGACCGGGGAACAACGCAGGCGTCAGGTAGTTATAGAACGGATTGCTTACCTGTTGGTTCAGGCTGTTCTGGTACTGTTGCTGCCAGGCCGGATTGATGTTGTTCAGGTTCTTTGTGTAGAGCTGGTTTCCAATGTTCAGGAAGTAAGTCGCCGACACAACGATTTGCCCTTTGAACTGGCGCTGGAAATTGAAGTTGAAACGGTTATTCGAGGGTTTCTGGCTGTTCTGCGGGTACCAGAGCAGAGGTTGGCCACCGCGACCGAGATTGCTGCCGAAACCTTTGCCCAGGATCGGAAGCAGAGGATTGTTTGAAGGGTACGGATTCGAAATCGTCTCCTGCGGCACGCCCTGAAGAAGCGGCAACGTATTCTGATAGCCCGTCAGCCCGAGGAAAGGCGGTTCCAGGAAACCGACCGTCTCGTACCCGGTAACCGGGGCCAAACCGATATTCAATTCGTAAGGAGTGAGGAAACGAGCGTAGCCAAAGCGGGCCACAGTCACGTCGTTAATCCGGTACGCCAAGCCGACGCGGGGCGCAAGGGCTACCTTTTGGGCATTGAACATTCCGGGGTGGTCGCTGCTGGTAAAACTCCATTGGCCGTTCCATTTATAAAAGTTGTTGCCGACAATGGAGGCGGCCTGCGCCGGGATTTGCGGCGGATTGGCCTGCATTTCGGGCACGGGGGCGTTCAGATTCAGGCCCTGCGAAAAGTTGTGAGCCGGATCGTGAAGAGCGGTCTCATACTCGTTGCGCAGACCGAGGTTGACCGTAAGCCGACTGTTCACTTTCCAGTCGTCCTGGATATACATTCCATAGAACTCGACGTGCGGATCCGGGGCCGGCCCGCCGATCATCTGGGAGCTTTCGTCGAGCGCACCGAGCAGGAAAGTGGCGTAACCGCTGCCGCTGTGGAGGGTATCCGGATTATTGAACGTGTTTGCTGTAATCGACTCCGGAAAAAAGAAGTTTGACGTGCTGGATACGTAGCTGAGGCCGAAGCTGCGCCGCTGCTCGAAGCCCGCCTTCAGATAATGCGAGCCACGCTGTTGCGAGATCTTGACGTTGGAAGCCTCTCCTCCTGGTTTCTGGTTCCAGTAGAAACCGCCGCCTCCGAAGTTCTGGCCCCCGATGCCGAGATTCGGAAAGTACACCGGTACGCCGACGGAAGCGTCCTGATACGATTTGTACCAGGCGTTCCCGGGCCAGATGGTCGACCATCCGGCTTTTCCGAGATCTGGTGAAATGTAGGCATCCGTAAGGTTATGCCAGTCGCCATGGAAGTCGATGATAGTTCGCGAGCTAACGGTCCAGATCGCGTCTCCGCCCACGTTGTTCGCGCCTCGTGTCGTGCCAGTGGGCACATACAACTGCGAATTGTTCGGTGTCGGGTTTCCGGCCACGTCGGTCGTGTTGTAGCGGGCGTAACGGCCGAACACCTTCCACTTTTCGTTAATGACGTAATCTGTCCGGTTGGAAATATTGTAGTAGGAATAGTTCTCGATGTACCCCTTCCTGAAGTTATTCACCCCCGTGATGTTGTCTCCCGGATTGTTCGGCGCCCAGAATTGCTTAATCAGCGACGCGGACAGAGGGTCGAAGCGGCTGCCCGGAATCACGTTGCCCGGGAATGCCGTGCGGGTGACTGCGCCGGTGGTTGGATTGAGCTGAGTCGTGTAGGGGTCGTAGATAGTGCGCTGGGTGCCGTCTATATTGAGCGATTTCGAAAAATCGCCTCCCGCCTCGAGCGCTGTGGGGACGGTCCGCGCGTAACTGTTCGGAAATCCGACCTTCCAGTACTCTATCGAGAAGAAATTGAAGAGCTTGTTCTTCAGGATGGGATTTCCCAGCGTGCCTCCGTACATGTTCTGGCGCTGCGCGTTCAGACTGTTTGTGGTGCGGTCAGCCAAGGCACTCAGCCATGGATAACGGCCCAGGTAGAATGCGTTGCCATGCCACTCGTTGGTGCCGGATTTGGTGGTCATCGTAATCACACCGCCTGCGCTGTGGCCGGATTCGGCATCGACGCTGTTGGTGGATACAATCACTTCCTGAACGGCATCGGTATTCGGCGGCGTGCTGTTCTTCTGGCCCATGCCCACCGGCATCCCGTCCACCTGAAGGTCGTTCTTAAGATTCGTGCCTCCTCCCAGATCGACGCTGTTCGCGGACCAGGAGTGATAAGGCTGCATCTCGCCTCGGGTATTGACGGCCGAAGGGGCGATCAGGGTCATCTTAAACGGATTGCGATCGAAACGCGGGATTTCGGTCGCCATTTTCGAATCAATGGTAAGGTCCTGCGTGCTGGAGTTGAACTGTATATCCGCAGGAGCCTCGCTTACGTTCATAGTCGACTGCACGGTGCCGGGTGTGAGCGTCGCATTCACAGTCAGGTTGCCGCGCGTCTGCACCGGAAAGTTTTCCTGCACAAATTTGCCGAAGCCGGCCGCCTCGATTGAAATCGAGTAGGTTCCCGGGTCGACCAGATCGAACAGATACAAGCCGGTGGAAGTGGTTTCCCGAACCACCCGGACGCCGGTATTCACATTAAGTAAAGTCACGCTGGCGCCGGAGATCACAGCTTTGCTGGGGTCCGTGACCAAACCTTCGATGCGGGCGCGATAGTCCTGCGCGATTGCAAGCGAAGCAAACAGTGCGCATAGCGACGCGGCTGAACACCAATTCATGGAACAACGTAGTTTTTTCATTAAACATCTCCTGGACTGAAGCTGATGTTTTCGGAAATCCCGGCAGCCGGCTATTCATAATTCCGAAAAGAGATCTGCGGACTAGGCTGAGACCAGACTAACCGAGCCGAAATCAGAGTCAAGATAAGTTACGGGGAACTTACGGTGGTGCTACCTTGAATTCCTCTCTGGATATCCGTATGCGGCGTGTGGACCTGCGCAGTTTCGACGGTGTCAGCTCCCACTCTGGCGGGCACTGCCCATTTCTCCAGAATTTTAAGCACGGAAGGACCGCATCTGAAGGATTTGTTCCATGCGTATGGCCCATTACGGCTAACTTGCTGAAATTACGTGCATCTTAACGGTAGGTTATTACGGTAACAAGGCCCCGGGGACATTTGCGACCGTCTGCTTCCCGCGCGGTTAACCTGGATGTAATATGCTTCTCTTCAGGCCTTTCGCAATGGCAACCGAAATCGCAGACATAAAGGAAAAAAGGGAACTGGTGGGTCGTGTGGCGAACAGCCTGACGTTTCAGAGATCGCCGCGGCTGCGGGAGTTTCTGGTGTACGTCGCCGACTGCACGATCAGCGACAGACTGGAAGGTACACGGGAACAGCAAATCGCCGCAAACGTGTTCAATCGCAAACCCGATTACAACCCCGGGGACAACATCGTACGCGTGGAAGCGCGAAGCCTCCGGAAGCGCCTGGAGGTGTACTTCGCTACTGAAGGCAGGGACGAACCCGTTATCATTTCCATGCCGAAGGGCAGCTATTCTATTTGTTTTGAAACCCGCCCAACCGGGTTCGAGAACCCGGCACCGATGGAGATCTCCTATCGGACCCCGGATACGCTTCCGATCGCGCCTCCTGTTCCGATTGTGTCTCCTGTTGCGGGCGCGTCTGCTGTTCCGATCCCGTCGAGGGGTTCTCCATGGCTTGTCCGGGTACTGTCGGCAATCATTATCGCCCTTCTTGGCCTGGTCGTGGTGCAGTGGCAAAGCAAGCGTCCTGAAAAGACAATTCCCCGGCACACCCCGGCTCTCATCCTGCCGTTTTCTGCCTTAATCGATGCAGCTAAGGATACTTACATTGTTACGAGCGATAGTTGTCTGGTGCTCATTGAGGAATTGAGACAGCGGAGGATCAACCTTGACGATTACATCACGGGCCGTTATGTCACTGATACGCACGCTCCTGGCCCGGAGAGGCAGGATCTGATCCGCCTGCTGCTGCAGCGCCGGTATACCAACGCTCCTGAGACCGGAATCGCTGTTCGGATTATCCAGCGCAACAGCTGGGATTCCGAGCATATGTTCTTACGATCCGGTCATGGGGTGCAACTGGCTGACTTCAAAAACCACAACGTCATTTTATTTGGTAGTGTCACGAGTAATCCGTGGGCGGCATTATTCAGCGAAAAGCTAAACTTTCAGTTTGACTGGGACCAGGTCCGCCGGGGCTTGTACCGCAACCGGTCTCCGCAACCGGGAGAACAGGCCGTTTATTCCATGAGCACGTTTCCAGGGGAGAGCGGAAATGCA
>JAUZEU010000017.1 GCA_030838885.1 Bryobacterales bacterium
CGTCTTTTGACGGTAGGTTTCGCCCACGGATGAGCGATCGATTTCGGGATAGACGTGCCCGTTTGCCAGAATCAGGTCCGGCCAGCCATCTTCATCGATGTCGAGAAAAGCGACTCCCCATCCAAGAAGGTGGTTCCTGCCCAGGCCCGCAGGCTCTGAGGTGTCTTCAAAAAAACTGCCGTCTTCATTTCGGAAAAGCGACGGGCGGTCTCCGGAGAAGTTGGTTTTGGCGAGATCAAGAAAGCCGTTGCCATCGTAATCGGCGACGGCAACGCCCATGCCGGCCTGGAGGTGACCGTCTACGTTGTAGGCCACGCCGGCCATGTCGCCGCGATCTTCGAAAGTTCCGTCTTGTTTGTTGTGGTAAAGGATGCTGGGCGTTTGGTCGCAGGCGACGTAGATATCCGGCCAGCCGTCGTTATCGAAATCCGCGGCTATGACACCCAGGCCGTACCGGCCCCCCGGAGCGAGGATGCCCGCGCTTTCCGAAACGTCGGTAAACGTACGATTTTTATTGTTGTGATAAAGAACATTGTGTGCTTTGGGAAGGCCACGAGGACCACAAAAAACCAACATTCCCTTCCACTCGCAGTTCTGGCTGCTTCCAGGCTTCGGGGTGTTGTCGAGATCGAGGTCGACATAGTTGGCGACGAAGATATCGAGGTAGCCGTCGTGATCGTAATCGAGAAACGCGCAGCCGGAGCCCCAACGGGTCCCGGTGACCGGGAGACCGGCGGACCCGGCTACATCCGCAAACTTCCCGTCGCCCAGATTCCGATAGAGGGTGTTGTGACCGTAGTAGGTGACCAGGAGATCGGGATGCCCGTCGTTGTCGAAATCGCCCACGCAGGCGGCCTGCGCCCAGCCGGAGCGGGTAAGCCCCGCTTGGCGGCCCACCTCATTGAAGTGACCTGTGCCGTCGTTCCGATAGAGTTGCGAAAGGGTGGGCCTGGACCCAACCTGGAGCGTGGTTCCGTTGGCAATGAAGACATCGTTCGCGCCGTCTCCGTCATAGTCGAAGATAGCCGCACCGGTGCCGGTGCTTTCGAGAAGAAAATCGTTCTTCTCTCTGCCGCCGAAGGTGTTAGGTACGGTAAGGCCCGACTGCTTTGCGATATCAACAAACCGGATACCCGACGTGTCGGCCAGAAGCAAGACGGAAAGGACCGCCAGAGCCCCGGCCGCCATTTGGAACATCATCTAGCGGACTCCGATCTGCTGCAGGGCGCGCGACGCTTGCTGCGCGATGACAGCGTCGTTTCCTTTTGCCGCCAGCCGCAGGTGCTCTGCCGCTCCTGACAGGTCACCCTGGGCAGCCAGGACCTTGCCGAGCCGCAGGCGCGTGCGGCTTAGTTCGGGACGCAGTTCGACCGCCTTCCGATACTCGGATGCCGCGAGCGGTAACTGTTGCTTCGTTTCGAAAAGGCCGCCGAGCAATTCGTGCGCGTCCGCGAGATTCGGATCCAGACGCAACGCGGCCTGCGCACGATCCTCAGCCTTGTCGAACTGGCCGGCGCGGGCGAGGGCCAGCCCGTAATCGAACAGATGAGATGCGGAGCCGGGCTGCAGTTTAATTGCTCTTTCGAAATAGTACGCAGCTTCGGGGAACGCGCCCTTTTGTGAGAGAAGCCTGCCTGCAAGATCCCATGCATCCTCATCATAAGGGTCGACGCGAAGAGCGTCTGCCAGTGCCGACTGCGCGCGTTCCAGGTCTCCGGCTTCAGCGAACATTTCGGCCAGCCGCCGTGATTTTTCCGGCAGACTCGGATCCAGGGCGATGGCTTTCCGGACCTTTTCGATCGCGCCAGCTGCGCGTCCTCTGCTGAAATCCAATCTTCCATAGCAATACCAGGTTTCGGGGTCGGACGGGGCAAGCTGAATAGCTCGTTTGAGCGTCTCCTCTGCCCGGGAAGATTCGCCGATTTGCTGCAGCGCGGTGGCGAGAGCGCGCAATCCGTTGAGTGCGCCGGGGCGGAGCCGGAGCGCCTGTTCATACGCCGTTATGGCTTCGCGAGCATGGCCGGTGCTCTGCCAGGCATCTCCGAGGACTATATAGAATTGCGCCTCGCGCGGCTTTTGTTTCACCACCTCGCGTGCCAGTTCAGGAAGGCCGGTTTCGATATTGTTGCGAAGGCCTACCTGGGCCACAGCGCGATAGAGGGCGTTCTCGCCGGTTTGGGGGAGTGGGGAAGGATAGTACGGCACGACTTCGCCGTGATACAGTTCGGCCGGGCGCTCCGTCAAGGGCGCAAGCAGGTTTTCAGAAGGCGGACGGCGGCGGATCAGGTGATCGGTCATCACCATGCGCGGGGTATCCTCTGCCCGTCGCTTCGGCATGTGGCAGGTAACGCAATCCGTTGCGTCGGGATGCCTTCCGGACGAGATCAGGGTTTCGATGGGTTCGATCGAGCCCTGGCGCGCGGCATGACAACCGCGGCAGATGCCGGAATAATGCGTCGCCGCTTTATCGCCCCGCGGGATGCGGTGGGGATTGTGACAAGTCTGGCAGGTGAGCCGGCCTTCACTTTCAGTGAAACATCGGGATTGACGCAGCCGGTAGACCGAACTTACGGCCTCGAACTTGTCATCGTGGCCCGTACCGGGAGCGTGATCGAAGAACAAGAGGAAGTTCGTGAGCGGCTTACCAGGCACATACGAGAACGGGCCTTTGTCGAAACGCTGCAGCGACGCAGGAAGACGGGTGCTGGTGGTCTCGAGGTGGCACTGCATGCATACTTCCATGGCGCGATCGGGGCTGAGCCGGGCTGGATTTACGATCGCGGCACGAATGTCGGCTGATTTGGCTCCGGCAGACCCGGCGATGCGAACGTGCCTTTCGCCGGGTCCATGACAGCGCTGGCAATCGATTCCCCCCGGCAGCTCTCCGGAAAAGACAGGCTTGCTGTCGGGTGCTTCGTGTCCGGCGGGTATGCTTGGGATCCCGTTGTGGCAGAACATGCACTTGTAGGAGATGAAGCGGCGGGTCATCGGGTGATTCGAATCGGAACCGGGCGACATCGCCCAGCTTCCGCCGGGGGAGCCGGAATTGGCGTACCAGCCCAGAGGCAACTCAATGAGGGTGCCAGCGGGTGTGCGATGCAGATAGGAGCGCGCGTGGTTCCCGGAGCCCAGTACGTAATCGATCTTCATTTCTTCTGCGTTTGTCTCCTGGCCACCATATCCGGTTTGCCAGCGCCGCTGGTAATACTGTCCATCGCGGCTGATCATAGAGAAATGAGTATCGGAGGCGGGGTGATAATACTCATGGTTGACGGTGTAATCTTCCACCGAGTTCGCGGGCAAAGGGCGGAAAAAGCTTCGGCCCATGCCGGTTTGGTGATAATCTTCCCAAATCCGGCGGTGACAGGATGCACATAGCCGGGCGTCAACGTAGCGGGAAATCCCGTTTTCCATAGCACCTTGCATTGCCCGAGGCTGCAGCAACCCGTACCCCCAATGGCCGGGCTGCATATTGACGAACCCT
>JAUZEU010000030.1 GCA_030838885.1 Bryobacterales bacterium
CTCTTTGTGCCGCTGGCGAGTGGTATGTTTCTGCTGCAAATCGGCACCTATCCCGCCAGCGCTCATGTGGAGTGGCCCGGCGCGTCCTCTGCCAACCCCTGGTACGACGCATTTCTCTGGATCCGGCACAACACGCCCAGGAGCGCTGTATTCGCGCTGGATCCCGGTTACATGCTGCGCACTGGGGAGGACATGGCGGGTTTTCGGGCCATCGCCGAGCGCAGTACGCTGGCTGATGCAGTGAAAGACAGCGGTGCGGTATCGCTTTTTCCGGCACTCGCGGATGAATGGCAAAATGAATTACGGAGCACGCTCGGCTGGAGGCATTTTGAGCTGGCAGATTTCAGAAGGTTGACCGGGCAGTACCCGGTTACCTGGTTTGTGGTAGAGCTCCCCGCGCCGGCAGGGTTGCTTTGTTTGTATCGGAACCAGGGTGTGGCCGTCTGCACACTCCCATCGATAGCGGTACGGTGAACGATTGGTTCATGCGTTCAGCCATATCCATGCTGAGAAAACTGAGACCCGTTGCGGTGAAAATATTAACCAGGCGTGAGTGAACTACGGCGCGCTGTTGAACCTCTGGCTAACTATCTAAGGGCCTTTTCGCGAATAATGGCCCGCGTCTGCCCTAAACGCGAGCGGATTCCTTCAAACGTCAATATCCGAAGTGACCCAACGCTGTGCATCTCGCCGCTCCCCAGCACTCCCGCGCCGGGTCACTCCAGGTAGAGTCATAGCGTTAGCGAGGATCTGACCTTGCCTGAGGCCGGGCGTCCTGTTCGCTAGTTCTCGTTGTCTTCGATCGAGGATGGCAGATGGGAAACCTGTACCTGGACGGCACTCTCTTCCACTTCGCCGCATGCCATCAACTCGGAATACGCTTTTCAGGGGCGGGTTCATTAGCAGCGCGCATGGTGAACTATGCGCCCGAGCGAACGATTGCAGCGATCGAGTATGCTGCCGGCCGGGGTGGTCCTGTGGGCACGGACACCGTCACGCTGAGCGGCGCTTTTGTCCCTCAAGCTTCGTATGCTCGGCGGTGCGACTCGCCACCGTGCTCTGGACTCGCAACAAGTCTCGACGGCTCTCCTCCAGTCTGCTTCGCTCAACGGACAGGAATACTGTGTGGCCAGGTACCGACGGGAATGGAGCGGCCATAACCATACATCGGCAAAACAGATGCAAGATCCGCTGACATCAAAGGAGCAGTGGGATATGAAAACTATCGTTCTGACAGGACTCATCAGTGTATTCGCCTTTAGCGCCGGGGCACAGGACACAGCGCCGATCGTGGAAGTCTCCGCCCAGTATCAGTTGTTGCAGGCCGACTCGCGTCCTAATGTACCCACATTCACGGCGAACGGCGGAACACTTGGGCTGGCAGTGGATTTTTTTGATCAACTCCAGGGGGTTCTGGAACTCGGAGCCGCATATAACGGCAGCAACCTGAACCTGAAGAATTCCCTCCTAACCTATCTCGTGGGTCCCCGTGTGTCTCTCAGGAACAGAGCAAAAAGGATCATCCCGGCGCTGGAGGTGCTGGTTGGCGGCGCTACGGCCTTTGGAGGTGGCACGAACCCCATTACGCTCGTCCATCTGGCTCGCAACAGCACTGGATTTGCGATGGCTGCGGGAGGAACTCTGGACATCAGACTAAATCACAGAATAGCTTTCCGGCCGGTTCAAGTAGATTACCTTCTGACGAATGTTGACCAAGGTCGTGTCCAGAATAATTTTCGTTATGCCGCCGGACTTGTCTTCACGTTCGGATCTCAGGAATAGTTGGTGGCGAAAACCGGGCGCGCCAGTGCTCGTGCGAGCCTCGATTCATCCGCCGGACGGGCGCCAGTTCGAGTTCACCGGCGATGTCGGCGGGCCTCCGTGCTTTCGCCCGACGGTTCCCGCCTCATTTTCGCTGCGCCGGGTTCTGACCGTGACAGCTTGTGGATCTGGCGGTTAGATTCCGAGATCTCGCAGCGCCTCGCTGGGACCAAGCATACGGCCTTTCCGTTCTGGTCACGAGATTCCAGGTGCGTGGCCTGTTTCGCGGATGGCTACTTGAGGAGAGTGCCCGCCCAAAAAGACGGGGCGTACTTCACATCGCTGGCCTTCGTTTCTTCCCGGCGGCAGCCGGATGCTCTACCTGGCCGCGAATCACGAGAACGTCAAGGGCAAGCGCAACGGGGTGTATCTGGCGCCGCTCGACGGCGCGTTGAATAAGCTCGTTGTAAGATCCAGCGCACAAGCGCAGTGCGCCGCCGGGAATCTGCTTTATTATGCGAACGGCGGGCTACTCGCGCAACCGTTCAACATGTCGATCGGATCGTTTGAACATGATCCGGTGACGATCGCCGAGGGCATACAGATGGATGCCAGGACGCGATCTGGTCTGGCGCGACCGTCGCGGCAACATGGCCGGCGCACTCGGCCCGCGCGACGCTTACGGCGATTTGGCAATCAGCCCTGACGACCGTCGGGTTGCCGTCTCCACGGGCAATCCGGAACAGGATCTATGGACCTTCGAGATTTCCTCTGATCGCGCAAAGCGCCTCACGTTCGGAGGGGGCTCTCACATCGCACCGGTGTGGTCGCCTGACGGGCGGAGGATCGCGTTCGGCTGGCGAAAGGCGCGCATCGGCGAGGCTCGGGCCGATTTCGGCCTGTTTATTCCAGGCGCCGAAGGCACCGAAGAGGCGAAGGCCATCGCCGAGCATCCGCTCCAAACGTCGGCATTGCCTTTGGATTGGTCGCCGGCCGGCAAATACCCCCTCTATCTCGACCGGTCCAGGCCGGCTGCGGCCGGCCTGAGCGCCGTCGGCGTGTCCGGCTAGCCGACGTCCATTGTCATTGCAGAAGACTGCGCAGGTCAGGCTTCCTTCTCTCCCGATGGCCGCGGGATCGCGTATGATGCTTCCGGACCGGGCAATTTCAGGTTTTCGTGACGTCATTCCCGGCAGCAACGGGTCGCCGCCAGGTTTCGACGAACGGAGGCTTGTCACCGCTGTGAGCCGAACAGGAAACGAACTCTTTTTCCTTGACGTTGATAGCATGCTGACGGTCGCTTCCGGAGGACCCTTGGACGCCGCTCAGCTTGAGCGCCAGGCGAAGCAACTCCAGTACATTCCCCAGAGCGGACGCTCCGGAGCCAGAACCCTTTCGGCCACCCAAGCAATTCGGAACCGAAGAGTGTCTAATTAGGGTCACACCTGTCCACGTGACGTCAATCGTGCCCTGGCAACAGGGCAATTTTTTCCAGAAAAATGTTTTGATTTTGTCATCGGTCTCGTGATGGCCCAGAAACTGCGTTGAGTTTTGGTGTATTGTTCGCGCAACTTCTATCCAACCAGATGCCGGGAAACACAGCCTGCTAATAATCTGCCGGGCAATAAAGGCGACGAGCCTCGGAGCAAAGACATGCGGATAGTCCGGCTTGCACTACGGCGGCCTTACACGTTCTTAGTATTTTCCGGAAGCGTGTGCTGTCCGATATCGGGGAACCAAATACTGTACACAATCTCCACAGGACCACCATGAACACCAGAAGAGAATTTTTCAATCGTGCAGTGGCAGGATCAACACTCGCGGCGTCGATGACCCAGGGATCGGCTCAAGTGCTGACCGCATCTCCGGCAGGAGGCAAAGCGCAGGAAACGGAATCAAATTCGGCGAAGGTGCACTACAAGCCACCATTTAAGTTCGCCATAGGCGGCGTTCCACTTGGCAACGAATTCGCAGTGGTGACCGACAAGGATGCATTCGCTGCCATTGAGGCCGCATGGGATGCGGGTGTTCGCTACTTTGATATGGCGCCCTGGTACGGACTCGGTCTGGCTGAGCGCCGTTACGGCAACTTTCTACATGACAAGCCCCGCAACGAATTCATCGTCTCCTCGAAGGTCGGTAAACTTCTGAAGGCTTCAAAGAACTACAAGAAGGACATCTTTCCGTTCTCGCCGTCACCAAACGACGTTGTCTTCGACTACACGGGACCCGGCGTGCGGCGTTCCATTGAAGACAGCCTCCAACGTCTCGGTCTTGACAGCCTGGATATCGTTTTCGTTCACGATATCTCTTCCGACAACAAACTGCTTCCCACTCCCTGGACGGAACAGTTTGAGATCGCGCGTAAGGGGGCGTTTCCTGAGCTGACCCGTATGCGTGAAGAAGGCTTGATCAAAGGTTGGGGGCTTGGAGTGAACACCGCAGAGCCGATCATGCGCTTGCTTCAAGTCGCTGATCCAGATATATGCCTTCTGGCCTCCCAGTACTCTTTGATTGATCACAAGAATGCCCTCGATCAGGTGTTTCCCGCGGCCAGGGCTAAGAACGTTTCCTTCGTGATCGGGTCGTCCCTTAACGCGGGTTTCATATCCGGAAGTCCTCGCTACAATTACGGCAAAGATTCGTACAAAATCCCGCCGCAGTTCATCAAAAAGCGCAAGCGCCTGCGCGAGGTCGCTGCGAAACACGGAGTAGACCTCAGGACGGCTGCTCTGCAGTTTTCGGCCGCCCCTGACGTCGCCGCCGCTCTGGTGGTGGGAGCTAGAAGTCAAGAACAAGTCCTGGACGACGTTACGTCGATGCGTACGAAAATTCCCGCGGAGTTCTGGATCGAGTTGAAGGCTCAACATCTCGTTGAACAGAAAG
>JAUZEU010000034.1 GCA_030838885.1 Bryobacterales bacterium
CGTCAAAAACTTTGATTCTGCTGCAGGCGCCAGCGCAGCGGCGGAGGCCTCGTTCCATTGCCTTTCCGTAGCCGGGATACCGGGCGCGAGATAACTGACGGAGGAATTGCCTGGTCTGGTGAACGACATCGGCGCAGGTCTACTCACCGAGGGTCTGGCGAGACTGCGCCTCTGGGGGTCGCTTACTTCGGAAACAACCAGCGTGTCCATAAGCCGAACCGTGATGGGCACTTCACCTTTGAGCGTGGGCTGCGGTCCGCGCGCAGGTAAGGTCAGGACCTTCCACGGCCAAAGCGGGGGCAGCAGCCACTCTACTGAATCGCGCGTTGCGTGACCGTGACCGATGATCTCACCCTGCCGGTTCACGCGATGTCCGCGAACCGCGATCAGCTTGCCCGAAACAGGCAACTCCGTGTTCAACAAACCCACCCGGTCGAAGTTCAGCCTTAAAGAGCCCTTGCCGAAGAAGTGGCCAGGCTCCTTAGCGGTCTCCAGATGACCCATCAGGTAGGCACCGCGAGGGAAGACGGGGTGCCCGAACTGCTGGAGGGCGTTTGTCCGGCACAGAACAGGATCGCCCACCTCGGCGGTCTTGGGTGAAAAATTCGGCTCGTCCAGAGTGCAGCGCAACAGCGTTCCGGCCGGCAGTAGGATATCATCCGCCCAGGCGATTCCGTTCCAGGCAAGAAACACCAGTCCGAAGCACCCATAAAACAACTTCTGCGTCATAGCTAACCTCCCAGGAGGTTCAGGCAGCCGGGAGACTCGGGACTCTACAGGGAGACGGGGGAGAGTACGGCAATTGTCTGGACCCCACTCAATCGCACTCTACTCCTTCATTCCGCAGACTGCAAGGCCGTTCCCGTTCAGGATAGTACTCCAGTTTAGCCGAAGCTCGCCGGCTGCTGTCCGTCGTAGCAGCGAAGGCTTCCACACAGGGCGAAATCAGTAATCTCGGACGATGAGTCAGGAGAATGGTACCCTCTTTCAACCGGTTGTCATTCAGGGGGTCTATGACGACCGGGTCAGGTGGCGTACTTTCCGCAATGTAGTGGCGCGGCGATCGGCAAAGAAGTTCTCTCACCCCGCACGAACGAGCATCAGGCCTGGGTGAAACCGGTCGCGGGGAATCACTGACCCATCGAGTGGGCGGAATCTAATATACATACTTTCTTTCCCGCCTCTTAGGTGCTCAATTATTTGTGAAACGCATTACAACTCTGATCCATCACACACTTTTTATGCAGATTGCTGTTGAGGTGATTGATGAGGAGGCTAGTCTGGCCCTGAAGTATAGAATGGCTCTGAGTGACTGGAGTTTGGCGCGCTTTCATCACCGCTCAGACTCACCAGAAGTTCTTGAAGCGGCACAGACGTTGGAGAGAATGGAAGATGCATTTCGAATGCTTCGTGGAACGTACGTGGTCAAGTATCACCCTCGCCCCCCTCTCAAAGAAATGTTTTGATCCGAAGGTAACCTGATGTCCGGCGGAGTGAAAGTAGATTGCTGTAACAGGGTTCTTCGTACGCGAAACCTACGGGCGGTGTACTTCACCCACTGATCTTTGAGTTGATCGATTCGCTGGCAGCGTTCGTGATCCGGTGACGGATGGATGACTGATATAGGTGACGATGTTCTCAAGGTGGGCGATATTCTCGCGGCTCTGGCAGGCATGTGGCAGGTGATGCAGTCCTTTGAGGCGGTGTGCGGGAAGCGGCGGAAATGTGCTACGGAATCTCCGTAGCAGCTCGCACGTGATCGCAGGGATTGGGCCGCGCAGCCAGCCGCCGCCGATCGGCGGCGGTCGCTTTAGAACGACCAGCACGGCAGAAGAGGGAGTTCTCTGTGACAGGCCGGTCGAAATCGAGCAACTGCATCGACTCCTACCCGAGTGATCGTTCCCACCCCGCTGTTCTGTACCAGGACAGCGGCGATTCCTGCTGATACTCGCACAACTGCACTGCATAAGACCGGGCTGTTACTGGCCTGACCGATCTGGTAAGCCACCGGATACTCTGCGGTGATGCCGCGGTTCAGCAAGCACATGGAACATCCGGCCATTTTGAAAAATAGCCGAGATCGCACTGCCGGATATCTTTGCCTGACCGAGCCGGCAGGAACAGGTTCGGTTGGGCCGATGGACTTTCCCTATGGCCGAGGCTTCGTACCGAGCAGCTTGCCTGGGATGACATGCCGCACAGACAGATGCACCCTGAGCGGGAAGACAGGTATGCGCCCGCCAGGGAGAACGACCAGCTTCCCCTGGCAGCGCACGCGCCCAAACGCATCAGCGCTGCGGGTTTTTCGGAAGGCTGATCATATTGGCGAACAGGCGATACGCCCCCGGCACGCCTTCCGGCAACTGCCGGTAGAAAGCCCACCCGTTGTAAACATATACGCCCTTGCCGTACTTCGCATAGAGCAAACCGCCCTCCTGCGGCTCCTGCCCTTCGTCATGAGTTTCCAGCAGGGCCTGGTATTGCGGGTCCCAGGTCTTCATCCACTTCGAGCCGCGCTCCTCGACCCAGCCAGTGAAATCTTTGTTGCCGATTTTGTTGGGCCAGTCGAAGACAGGGTTACTGGCCAGGATTTCCATCCTGGAAGCTTCGTCGGTTACCTCTTCCGGATTGGAGCCCATCGTTTAGGGGTAGGGACCGTAGTTGTGGTCGAATTCCGGCGTGTTGTACTGGACGATCACTACAGCGCCGTTCTTGACGTAATCGAGGAAACGCGAATTGTACGTTTTGAGATCTTCACGCGCCGCATAGGTACTCCCTTGCCGATGGGAAGACTGTAGACCGCATTACCGACAAACCGATGAGTAACATCGAAGGGCGAGAAACTCCGCTCGAGACTGTAATTATAGGCGTTCGCGGAGTGGAGCCGCCCGTCAGATTGTCCACGAAAGCTGCAAAATTCTGACTGAAGGTGTAGCTGATACCGTACGCAACTCCCTTTGAGTAACGCCGATTGAGCGAGACAAGCAGGCCGTTATAGTTGGTGTTCCCGTCCTTGGTAGCAAGCTCCAGGAATGCGTGGTTTTCCCCCAGGCGTGTTTACATTAGAGTTGAGGTTGGCGTAAGGGAACCGCGTAATTGCCGGGCCGAGTTCTTTAATATTTTCAATCACCCGGCATTGGCGCCACCCGTCACGGATGTTACCAATCCGCAGTTTGGGCAGATCATTTCCGGTATCGGCGGCAGCGAACAGAATGTCCAGTTTGGATTACGCTTCCTGTTCTGAGTCACTTTGTGGATCGTCGATCAAGTGACAAGAAGTTCACTGGCGCAGCGCTGGCCCGGGCGGATCGGCCACTTGAAGCCCCAAAGCAAACGCCTGTTTTACCGGTGCTGATCAACTCTGCCGCCATGCCACCGAGTGATATAGCCCCCGAATTGGGAATTCAGCAATTTTAGCGATGACACAGAAAAGCGTGAAGACCCTTGTCAAATTGCTTTACATCCTATAGTCTATAGAATTAGTATGAATTGTTTGGGCCTGCATCGCTGTTGTCTGCACTCTTACACGTGTAAGTGGTTCAGCCAGCCTCCTGGTCGTGGAGTCCGGTTGGACCTTTCGCGCTTCGAGAATCTCTCAGCCCATCCTCTTTGTTTTGTTCGTTTGTACCACGGAGAAAGTTATGCAGGAGTTGCCAGCCCTGGCAATCAGATATTCGGCCATTCCTGATGCGGCAGCATCCCAACTCGACTTGGCCGCTGGACCGTTATTGCAGGCAGCGCTCGGGCGGAGTCTCGCAGATGGAATCTATCTGTACCGGTTCGAGCGCGGTCAACTTGTGCTCGATCTTGTCTCCTCGCGCGGGCTGCCCGCCACCTCGGTTCAGCCGTTTCAGGTTCAGGCTGGCGAATCCACCCAGCGCTGGTTGCTATCGCTCAGGCACGCCACGCAAGTGGAGAGTTCCGCATGGCGGGATTGGCGGCTGGGGCCGCTGCCGGAATTTGCGCATAACCGGTACCAGACGGCTTTCGCCATACCGCTTACAACAGAAGGAACTCTCGCCGGCATTCTTACGGCAGGCAGGCTCGTCAGCCAGAAATTCGCATTGCCTGAAGCGACCGCGCTGCTCAGTCTTCAGTCATCGCTGGACAGCCTGCTCGCGATCACGGCCTCACGCGAAGACAACGCTCGCCTGCGGTCCGAACTGCAGATATTGACTGACCGGCTTGCCGGCCGCAAACAGATCGAGCGCGCCAAGGGCATCATTCAGACTCGCCATGGCTGGACGGAAGAAGAAGCGTACCTGCACCTGCGCCGTCTCAGCCGCAAGACCCGCAAGCCAATCAGCGAGATTGCGCGGGCGGTGATCGTACATTCCACCTCGGGGCTCTCAACCGAGGCGAGCTAAGAATTCTTCCAGGACCGCGAAGCCTCGTCCGGAGTTTATCCGGCCCCTGTTCGCTGTCATCGAATGCTCACATGACCGGCTCGGTTGTCCGGTCACATGAACAAAACGAAGGAATCGACTCACAATGTTTAGCAATTCTGCGGCCAGCCTGTCTGTATCAAAGCTGGCACGCAATCCCTTACGGCTCCTGCTGCTGACTACGGCTTTCGGAGCACCACTTTTCGCACAGACATCAGAAATTTCAGGCCGGATTCTCGACTCATCAAAGGGCGCTCTTGCCGGCGCAAAGATCACCTTAACCCGCTCCGAGACCGGACTGCGCCGCACCACGCTTTCGAGTGAAGACGGCTATTACCATCTGTCTCTGCTCACGGCGGGCTCCTACGATATCAAGGCAGAGCGCGAAGGTTTTCAGAGCAGAACACGTACCGGGGTAGTGGTGGAAACGGGCGTGAACAGCGTAGTTGACCTGCAACTGGAAGTGGGAACTGTATCCGAATCCGTCACTGTTACTGAATCCAAACCCCTGCTTGAGACCGGCACATCTGCCATCTCACACGTGGTCGAGAACAAAACCATAGCGGCGATGCCGCTGCTGGACCGCCGCTCCGCCCAACTCACACGGCTAAATGGATTCGTCGTGCAGGCGGGCGCCGGTGCAGGGGCCACCTTCGCCATCGCGGGCGGGCGCGGAAATAACGCGAATTATCTGATCGATGGAGGCAGCGCCCAGAACCTCAGCCTGGGGGTTGCCACGCTGCAATTCGACCCTCCGGTGGAAGCCATGCAGGAGTTCAACGTGGCTGTCAGTAACTATGCGGCGGAACTTGGCCGAACCGGCGGAGGAGTTATTCAAATGACTACGAAATCGGGTACGAATGATTTCCACGGCTCAGCGTATGAGTTCTTCCGCAACGATGCGCTGAACACGCGCACCTTCTTCGCAAGCGCCAAACCGGTGCTGCGTTATAACCTCTTCGGCGCCAGTTTGGGCGGCCCGATCAGGCGCAACCGAACACAGTTCTTTTTCAACTACGAAGGCAAGCGCCAGACCACCGCGACCACGCAGATCCTGAACGTTCCGACAGTCGCTGAAACCTCCGGCGATTTCTCCGCGGACGCCTACCGCATCACCGACCCGCTTACGAAAGCGCCGTTCGCAAACAATGTGATCCCTGCCAGCCGCCTCGATTCAGTGGGCGCGAAACTGGCCGCATTTTATCCGGCGCCCAACGTTCCGGGCGCGCCGTCGGGCAAGGCCAACTTCCGCTCCAATCTGCCGTCCCGCAATATTGCCGACGATTACGTGGCCCGTATCGATCACATCTTCAATGACAACAACCGCATTTTCGGCCGGCTGCTCGCCGAGCCTAGCCATACCGTGACCGACTCTATCTTCCCCACCCCGGGAACGGACTCGTTCGGAGTGCTCTCGCATAATTACTACTACAACGCCGGCGCCACCTGGTATCACAATTTCTCCCCCACTCTCATCAACGAGGCACGGTTCAATTACAGCCGCCGTCAGGCGCTCTCCATTTCGGCCGGAGCGAACACCGACATTGACCAGTCTCTCGGACTGGCGGGCATCAACCAAAAGTTTTTTCCCACCGTGACCGTCACCGGCTTACAGGCGCTCGGGAACACGTCGCAGCAGCAGCGCCTGCAGACACCGATCCGAAGCGATCAGTACACCGATAACATAACCCTCACGCGCGGCAGCCATCAGATCAAGTTCGGCGTCGAATACCGATACTCCAGCAACGTGGACCTGTATTCGCCCAGCGCGGGGGGCTCATTCGCCTTCAACGACACCGCTACCGGCAGCGGGCTTGCTTCGCTTCTGCTCGGTTGGGTGAACAGCGCCAGCCGCCTCGAGACGTATCAGCTCCACACGCGCGCCGATTCTTATGCGGCCTTCATTCAGGACGACTGGCGCGTGAGTCCCGGCCTCACTCTCAATTTGGGCCTTCGCTACGATCTCGACCAACCCCGCTGGGAAACGAACAACCGCCAGAACTCATTCGACCCCCTCGCCATCAACCCCGTATCGGGAACTTCCGGCGTGATTACGTTTTCCGGTATCAACGGACTTGGCAAATACGCCAACCGCTGGGACAAAAACAACTTCGGCCCCCGCGTGGGTTTCGCGTGGAAGGCGGCCGAATCGTGGGTAGTGCGCGGTGGAGGCGCAATCCTCTTCACGGGAGCTTATGACCAGGCGACACCCATTGTCGCCAATACAGGCTTCAGTGTGCAGGGCAGCTTCGTCTCGCCCGATAACGGCCTCACCCCCGCCTTCCTGCTCGCGGCCGGCCTGCCCGCCGTGGTCTCGCCCACCAC
>JAUZEU010000035.1 GCA_030838885.1 Bryobacterales bacterium
GGCTGCCCGGGGCCGCAATCAACACAGCATACGGAGAGTCCCCTGCGGGCCAGATCCCGCATAAGGACGACGCCTGTCTGATACGCGCCTGTAATAACTACAGACGGCCAATAGCGCTGAGCCTTGAGGAGGCCCCCGTCAGCGGCCGTACCGGGTCCGCTCATCTAAAGGATCTCCGCTTTCCCTCATTCGTTGGCAACAGGCGCAATTGTACCAACTTGGGCCCGGGACGGTGCACCGACATGCTAACTTTGAATCTTTCATGTCTTTGGATGTGCTCTTAAAGCGAGCCTTTCACGCCGCGGGTGGGCTTTCCGTAGTGAGGTTCCGCAATGCCGGCAGCAACCGGATTCTGACCTATCACGCGTTCGATCCCCTGAGTCTGGCTGGCCTCGACAGGCAGTGTGAGCATATCCGGCGTTATTACAACCCTGTATCACTGGACGCCGTTGCAGGGTTTGTGCGCGAAGGCGTTTCCGTGCCGCGGAATTCCGTTGCGGTTACGGTGGATGACGGCTATCGTGATTTTTATCTTCATGCGCACCCAATCTTCAAACGGCATGGAATTCCGGTCACTGTTTTCCTGATGACCGGCTTCCTGGATCACCAGGTACGGCCCTGGTGGGATCAACTGAAGTACGCGTTCCTGCACAGCCCTCTGGACAGGGTGGTTGTGCGGACCGGCAGCGAGGCTGAAAAGCACTTTTCGCTGACGGATGAAGCTTCTCGCCGGAATGCAGCGGCCCTGACGGGCGAATTGCTCAAGTCTCTGAGCAATGCTAAGCGGCTCGCCTTCCTGGCCAGGCTGCCCGAATTGCTGCAGGTGGAAATCCCGGACACCCTGCCCTGGGTGCCCATGTCGTGGAACGAAGTCCGGGAACTGGCATCTCAGGGCGTCGGATTCGGCGCGCATACCAGGAGCCACCCGATTCTTGCGTCACTGGAAGCCGAGCATGAGATCCGGGACGAAATTGAAGGCTCGCGCGATCGGATCGGGCAGGAGCTTGGAAGTCCGCCGCTACACTTTTCATATCCGAATGGCCTGGCCGGAGACATCGACGATAGGGTTCGGCGAATCGCAGGAAATGGCGGATTCCGGAGTGCAGTGAGTGCGATCCCTGGCCTGAACCGGCACATGGAGGACCCTTTCATGCTGAAGCGTCTCAGTATGGATCCTGAATTGCCGATGCCCTACTTCAGCCGGCAGCTTGCGGGCTTCCGTTTGTGAGAAACGCGAGCCGCGCCAGCAATAGCGGCGGCCCGCGCTTCCGGCGTCAGTACAGAGTTCGCCATCCATAGCTGTTTGCTGCGTCTTTGGCGCAGACGGAGACGTCGTCTTTCACCCCGGCAGCACCGGCGGTCAGCCAAACTCGTCCCGCCAGGGCGATCGCACAAGCCGTGCGTGTGGGGAGGTTTGTGACGGCAGGCGAAGACTGCACCCGGAACACCGTGCCGTCGTACCAGAGGCTGTAGAGCGATCCGGCCACGATGTCGCCGGCCGTCGGGTCGCTGCCATCCCATAGTTTGACCGCCTTAATCCCCAGCCCGTCCGCATTCAGGGTAGTGGCTCCGCCCGCTCCGGCCATATCGGGCATCCAATGGAGCAACATCCCGATGGTGTACGCCGACAAACTCGGGCTCATCAGGCAGGTATACGCCGCTGCGGAATTGCTGGCCGATTTGCATAGCAGGGAAGTTCCTGCCTGCTGCGTTGCGCGGGTCTCCACGGTCGCGCTGTCCACGCTCATTTGCAGGGTCAGAGTGGTTCCGTTGTCGATCAGAGTATTGACGATTCCGGGACCAGGCGTCAGATTTTCCGAGCCGCGCGTACCTACCCGAATATTATCTGAGTTCAGCTGAATGCTGGCGCTTCCCTCGACCGACCAGATATTCAAAGCCGTACAGCCGAATAAGTTGCTCC
This sequence comes from Bryobacterales bacterium, assembly GCA_030838885.1. Classification (GTDB taxonomy): domain Bacteria; phylum Acidobacteriota; class Terriglobia; order Bryobacterales; family Bryobacteraceae; genus BOG-234. The sequence goes on from JAUZEU010000035.1 coordinate 1,922, forward strand.
CGCTGGGTGCGTCGGCCTTGAAGAACAGATCTCCTGACGAACATGTCGCCGGCAGCAACGTGCCGAGCTTCAGCGGGCGGGTGGAGTCCGCATTGGTGAAATCGACCCGTCTTGTCTGGCTGTGCAGATCGATCTGCGTGCCCGTCTGCGCTTGCCCGGCTGAAGTATAAAACCAGGCACAAATTACAATCCCACAAAGTCTTACCGCTTTATTGAATCCCATGTCATTCTCGTAGCACTCCGCAGTGCTGAAAACGATATGTCAGGAACGGCAGGTCAGCGGCACCGTTTTCATTCTAAAAGGGTTGATCCGTCTCAAAATTTTCCGCATTCCCTGTGACTGAGAACGTGGCCGGTGCGCCTTTCGGGATTTAGGCACCACGCTGAACTGGGAATCCACCATCTCTGTGATGTCGTATTTGAGCACGGCCCCAGGCAAAACCGCTACCTCATTGTCGTCCAGCTGGCAGGTGCTTTTAAGCCTGGTGGCGAGTTGCGCTGTTTGGTCCTGGCGACCGAAACTTCAATTTACGCTCACCTCTTTGGTTCCGCAGCCCGGCATTGAAGCGGTGAGCTTGTAAATGCCGGCGGCGAGTTCGGCAAACAGATTACTTCCGGTGCCGCCGGTGAGGGTTGCTCGGCCAGATCCGGTTGCGGGTTTTCCGGCTTGACCGCAGCGTTAACCAGTGCCGCGTGGGTAGAGTCTGAAACGGTGCCGGCCATATCGCCGCGAAAGGTCTGCGCGAACGCGCTCGAAGTAAGAAACGCTACAAGCGCCAAACGGCTATGCCACATAGATTCCTCCGGTGAATTCAACTACAGGACTTCGGAGATTCGGGAAGCTGCGGCTGGTGTACGAGGAGCTCGGAGGTTAGCGAAGCGTAGTGGTCAATGTAGGCTCTCAGCCTGCGCGGGATCACGTCAGCGCCAGTTGTAACCGGTCCAGAATTTGTTGGGCGCCGATGCGGTTCCAGGTCTCGTTTACGGAGAGAAGGAACTGGTCGTTCTGCGGATCGCCGAGAATCAGACCCGCTTTGCGCAGCCGATCCTGAAACGTTCGCGGATCGCCGCGTTTTACCCGAAGGGAGAAGATATTCGTGCCGTTCGGAATTCGGGATACTTCAACTCGGGTGTCTGCTTGCAGCCCGGTGATCACCTTTTCGGAAGCTGTGACCGCTTGTGCAAAACGTTCCCCAAACCCATCGAAGTAATAGTCGGCCACTGCTGCGAACGGCCAGACGTGGCTGAGCCCGCCACCGAACATCCGGCGCGTATGAAACAGGTTTTCGAGCAGGTTTCGCGGCCCGGCCAATACAGCGCCGCTCGCCGAATTGAAGTATTTGTACATCGAAATATAAACGGTGTCGAAGAGTGCTGCATACTCCCGTACGGGCACCCCGCTGTAGGCCGACGCAAGAAACAGACGCGCACCATCCAGATGCATCCCGATCTTCCGCTCGCGCGCCCACGCCGAGATCCGCTTCATCTCACCGATGTCGAAGGTCTCCCCCGATTTCCGGCGTACCGGCGTTTCGATCTGGATAGCTCCGATTGGCACCGTCACCCGGCCAGACGCGGCGCGCTCTGCCTCAGCCTCCACCTGCTGCAGATTGAACGTCGCCTGCCCCAGCGCGAGTGGCACCAGATGGAGTCCACTCAATGTTTGGCAGCAGTCGCCGCAGTCATTGTACAGATGGCATTCCCCCTGCACCAGCACGCGCCGTTTCTCGCCCGCAAACATCCGGACAGCCAGGTGATTCGCGAGCGTGCCGGTGGGCAGCCATACCGCCATCTCCTTACCCAGCGCCCCCGCAACCTTTTCTTCCAGCCGAGCCACCACCCCGCCCTGCGAGTAACTATCTGGTTTGAGCCCCGCCGATTGCTTTTGCAGTGCGGCCGAATAATCTTCCGGCGAAAGACTGAGGCCATCGCCTGTCGCGATAACGCGCTGATCAGCCGTGGCGGCTTTCGCAGCGGGAAGGAAGCCTGCCAGTGCCGGAGTAGCAAGAAAGTTGCGTCGTCTCATAGGGCCAGTATCATCATCCCAGTTCTTCTGCCGGAGCCCACGTCGCAGCATAACGGATTTTGACATTTATCGGCCGTTGTGAGTCGCCGGTGACATCAAGCCCCCAAGCCGCTGCTTTTAACCGGCGCTGGTGTCGGCCTGCATAATCCCGAAGATGTTGCCCTCGGGATCATGGAAGTAAGCGAGCCATCCCACTCCCGGGACTGCCATTTTGGGCAGTGCAATCTTGCCGCCGTTCGCAACTACAGCTTCCAGCGCATTGTCGACCGAATCTACGCTGATCGTATTCGCCATCGGCTGCTGCGGGTGATGACGCCGCATGAAGCCGCCGTCAATTCCGGGCCCGCCTTCTCCGGTTCTCGTCAGCCAGTACTCCATCGGACCCGGCGCTTTTACAGTTACCCAGTTGAAGACTTTGTTGTAAAACCCGGAGAGACTCTCAGGATCGTTGGAGGGGATTTCAAAGTGGATGACGCGTGACATTTTCAAGCACCATATCACACCCTGAGACCAACAGCACGCATCAGATCGAGCGCGTTACTGCGTGTCACGACACCGGGCCGCATCCGATAATCGAACACGAGGCGGCCATCTTCAAGCCGGTCTTCGAAATGCACGTTAACAGCAAGAGGCGCAAGCTCATCCGCCACGCGCGCCAGCGAAAGATCATGCGTGGTGGCAAGGCCAATGGCGCCCCTTTCCAACAGCCCATTCAGCAGACCTTCTGCCCCAATCGCCCTGTCATGAGAGTTGGTACCGTGCAGCAGTTCGTCCAGCAGGAACAGTGCGGGCGGGGGCAGTTCCAGGATCTGCTTGAGACGCAGAATCTCAGCCATGAAACGGGAGTGACCCTCCTCCAGCGAATCCATCGTCCGAATAGAAGCGCCCACTGAGAGATGCGAAATTACAAGCCGTTTGGCCCGCACCGGCGCACCGGCCAGCGCAAGCACCGCGTTGATGCCCACTGCACGGAGCAGAGTGCTCTTGCCGGACATGTTGGACCCGCTGACCACCATCAGCCGAAGCGGGTCTGCCAGGGCCACACTGTTGCGAACACACTTACTCTCGGCCAGCAGCGGATGGCCTAGCTCCTCGCCATGGAAGATCCGCTCTTCCGCGAATTCGGGGTACGGGTCGGCGGGATGCTCCCAGGCGTAATTGGCAAAGCATGACAGGGCCTCGATCTCACTCACCGCATCCAGCCACTCCTTCACGTGGGGGCCGTGCTGAGAGCGCCAGTTCTCCACAGCCATCGCGATCTGCGTGCCCCAGAGCAGCGGCGGCCCGAACATCCGCACGAACACGTTATCGCGCGAGTCGAGCAGTTCCATCCAGCGGCGCAGGCGCGCGATTCGGGCTGACGCCGACTTGCCACCGATCCGGATCGCTGCCCGCAACGCCGCGAGTTTCGGAGACTGGAAGGATTGCCGCTCCAGCGTTGCGAGGATGCGGGAAAGCAGATCCAGATCCCGGGAAGGTTCGTGGATGGAGTACAACACAGCCAGCACGCGGTTGCGCAGAAACAGCGCGAACGGACCTTCTGCAAAACCCACTGCCAGCACGCCGATCCGAGCGCCGATCCCTACAAACGAAGTTGCGAACAACCATCCGAGCATCCCCGCCTGGATGACTGAAAACACCAGGGCCAGCAACCGCATCCACGCAGGAAACGGCTGGGCGGGGGCACTGGCCCACTCAATCAAATGTTCCGGATTCACGCCCGAACGGTAATCGTCCCCCAGCACCGCGAGTTCTTCACGAAGATCCAGCAGAGGCCGTAATTCTTCCACGGCCTCATGCCGCCGCCGGAGTTCATCCAACGGTGCCGGTGCGCGCAGCCAATCGGCCAGTTTCGCTTCACCGCCGCGAGTGCGGGCGGTGGAGAGAAGTTCAAACAGGCTGCCTCTGCCGAAGATATCGAGATCGGCCCCGTAAGGATGATGCACATCCAGAAAGCGTTCGCCGCTTTCTCCGCCGCCCTGCCAGCGATTCTCAATCCGCGCGAGCCCTTGTTCATAGAAACGAATACCGCGGCGAACGAACTCGGCATCGCGTTCGATTCGCGCCTGGGTCCAGACAAGGGCGAAGAACGCCGCCAGGGGCGCCGTGATCCACCAGAGCGGCAGGTTCCCTTTCCACGCGAACCAGGCCACAGCGGCAGCGCCTGCAAACACGAGCAGGCGTACATTGCCCAGGCGCAGCCGTCTGTTTTCCAGGTTTTTTAAACTGCGCTGCCGGTCGGCGAGCCTTGTGGCGTATGTATCGCGCGGAAGCGCGCTCTGGTCCATCAACTGCAAGCTTACCGAACGGTTTTATTACGAGGAGAATTCCTTCAGCCGGAAGTTGCGGTACTCGACTTTCATCGGTGGTCCCACGTGTACCTGCACGCCGATCAGCCCCTCCATCATCCGGCCAGCCTTGTCATCGTCGATCACTACGCACATCGTGTGGCCGTTCAGAATGTGGATCAGCACGTTGTCGCGAATGATCAGGTGATACGAATTCCAATCGGGCGTGATGTATGACGCGAGCTCTTTAGCGTCGCCCAGCGAGGCCAGAATCACAGGCTTTCTGTCGCCCAGGACATGCGTGACCTGACCACGGGTGCCAAGAAACAAACGGCCTTTTTCCTCGTAATTTTGACCCGTGTAAACGTTCTTGCCATCGATATCCGCCTGATAGCCGCGCATCGCGAACTTGTTGGACGGCGTTACCGGATCCGGCACCACAATGCTGCGATAGTTAATCCCGCTGTTGCCGCCGGCCGTCATGCGGTAATCCACCTTGAGCTCAAAGTCTTTCGGCCGGCCACCGCGCCAGATGATGAAAGTGTTGCTCTTCACCACCGTATCCGGAGTGATCTCACCCACCAGGTTGCCATCTTCGACGTGCCAGTACTTCGGATCACCTTCCCACCCCTCCAGGTTCTTCCCGTTGAACAGCGGGCGAAAACCAACTTCATCGCCGGTGATGGCCTCAGGCCGGTCGCTTTGCTTGGGTTGAAATTGCGGAGTCTGCTGCGCGAGCGCAGGCAGGCACGCGCCGCTTAGAAGCGATGCAATAAACGGTCTTCGGGTGATCATGCCTGTCTACGTTATCATTGCGCGTTGGGAGTCGATTCGGCCGCCAGAAATCCGGAGTTCCAGCGTCTGATCCGTTTGCAGACGGAGGCATTCGCGAAGAGCACCCTCTATCACAGCCTGGAACTACTGGACGGAACGGTGATCCCCGGCATTATTTCGGTGGAGAATCTTCGGGCGCGCCTGAATGCCTATCCTCTACCAGAAGATCTGCGTGGCAAGCGCGTGCTGGATATTGGAGCAGCCTCCGGTTGGAACAGCTTTGAATGCGAGCGCCGCGGCGCCGAAGTGGTGGCGTTCGATTACGTTGATTATGAGGAGTTCACGGCCGTCAAAAGGCTGCGTGAATCGAAGATCGAATACGCCATTGCGGAGATTGAGGAGCTAACGCCGGAGCGCTTCGGGTTCTTCGACTACGTTCTCTTCTTCGGCGTCTTTTATCACCTGCGGCACCCCTTGTTTGCGATGGAAAACGTCTGTTCTGTGACGCGCGGCCAGGCGTTCATCGAGTCGTATGTCATTGATGACAAGCCTGACCCCGAGCGCTGTTACCTCGAGTTCTACGAAACCGATGAACTGGGCGGACAGATCGACAACTGGTGCGGGCCGACCACCGCGTGCCTGATGGCAATGGCGCGATCCGCCGGGTTCCCCCGAGTCGACCTTAAGTATGTGGATTCCCGCCGTGGCGGACTGGTCGCCCACCGGCGCTGGCAGCCGGTCGTGCCCGAGGCAAACGCTACTCCGCCGTTCCTCTGCTCTGCCGTCAACAACCGCCATAACGACATCGTCTTCCAGCCACGCAAAGACGAATATCTCTGCCTGGCGTTCCTCTATGAAGGCACTCTGTCGAAAGAAGATGTGCTGGTAGAAGTGGATCAGTACGGCGTTCCCGCGCTGGTCCTGGTGAGGCATGAGGCGGGCTATTGGCAGGTGAACTGCAAAGTGCCGCCGGGTATTTCGCCTGGCGATCACGACGTCCGTGTGGGCACGAAACGCGCGGGCTTCAGCGAACCTGTCAGGATCAGGATGCTGCCCTCCGGCGCCGACCGGCGCTACGGTGAAACGCCGTTTGTCCCTCTAAGCGAGGCGGTGCCGTCGCCGGCTTTCATCAGAGTCGAGAACACAATGGATCGCTCGACCACGTTTCGGGGCTACAGAAACGAAACGCTGGCCTGCCGCTTCACGCATTCCGATAACCGCCTCGACCTCTCGAAGGTGCAACTGACCGTCGGCGGCAATCCGCACCCGCTGCTTTCTGTCGAACAACCCGAACCCGGCACGTGGCAGATCAACGCCAGATTAAAGGGCCTGAGGCGCGGCGAGCACCAACTCCGTTTGCGCACGGCACAAAGCCCCTTTTCTGCCCCGTTCACGATCGCAATCGATCCGGCGTTCGATCTAAGCTGATCCAAATAGAAAAGCCCGGCCTTTCGGCCGGGCTTTTCGACTCCTGGGAAACTTTTCTAGTACCGGTAGTGATCCGGCTTATAAGGCCCTTCCACAGGCACCCCGATATACTCCGCCTGCTCCCTAGTAAGCGTCGTAAGCTTCACGCCAATTTTCTCCAGGTGCAGCCGCGCCACCTCCTCATCCAGCTTCTTGGGCAACACATAAACCCCCGGCTTATACGTATCTTTACTCGCCCAAAGATCCAGCTGTGCCAAAGTCTGATTCGAAAAGCTGTTCGACATAACAAAGCTCGGGTGCCCTGTAGCGCAACCAAGATTCACCAGCCGGCCTTCCGCCAGCACGAAGATGCTGTTCCCCGCCGGGAACGTGTACTTGTCCACCTGCGGCTTGATTTCGATCTTGGTCGCATCGGACTGGTTCAGCCGATCCACCTGAATCTCACTGTCGAAGTGACCGATATTACAAACAATCGCCTGATCTTTCATGTGCCGCATGTGTTCCAGCGTAATTACCGCCAGATTGCCCGTAGTCGTGACGTAGATATCGCCCCGTCCCAGCGTCTCTTCCACGGTGGTGACTTCGTAGCCTTCCATCGCGGCCTGCAGAGCATTGATCGGATCTACCTCAGTCACAATCACCCGCGCGCCAAGGCCACGCAGTGACTGCGCAGAACCCTTGCCCACGTCGCCATATCCGCAAACCACGCAGACCTTACCCGCCACCATCACATCCGTCGCACGCTTGATCCCGTCCGCCAGCGACTCGCGGCAGCCATAGAGATTGTCGAACTTCGATTTCGTCACCGAATCGTTCACATTGATCGCAGGCACCAGCAACTGACCGGCTTCATGCATTTTGTAAAGCCTGTGGACGCCGGTGGTCGTCTCCTCGGAAACGCCCTTCCACTCCTTCACCACACCATGCCAACGTTTCGGCGACTCCGCATGAACTTTCTTCAGCAGGTCTTTAATCACCTGCTCTTCTTTGTTGCCGGAAGGAGTGTTCACCCAGTCCGACCCGTTCTCGAGTTCGTAGCCCTTGTGGATGAAAAGCGTGGCATCACCGCCATCGTCAACAATCAGCTGTGGTCCAAGCCCGCCCGGATGGCTGAGCGCCTGATCTGTGCACCACCAATATTCTTCCAGCGATTCGCCCTTCCACGCGAACACGGGTACGCCGGCGGCCGCAATGGCCGCGGCAGCGTGATCCTGAGTGGAGAAGATGTTGCAGCTGGCCCAGCGAACACTGGCGCCCAGATCCACCAGCGTCTCGATCAGAACGGCCGTCTGAATCGTCATGTGCAGCGAACCGGTCACCCGGATCCCCTCCAGCGGCTTCGTTTTCGCGTGCTTCTGGCGGATCGCCATCAGGCCGGGCATTTCCTTCTCAGCGATGGAAATTTCTTTGCGGCCCCATTCGGCCAGTTTCATGTCGGCCACCTTTAAATCGGTGCCGATGGGTGTCAGTGTCGCTGCGCTCATGTTTGTCCTTTGTATCAATAAATCCGGATATGTTGATATAATACCCAGGCAGGCGACATGGCGTCAATACTCAAATCCCTTCGCATGCTCGCCGATACCAGCCGCCTGCGGATGCTCCTCCTCCTGGAAAAAGAGGAACTCTCGGTGGCAGAGCTCCAGGAAATCCTCTCCATGGGGCAGAGCCGCATCTCCACGCAGCTGGCCCAGCTAAAGCAGGCTGGCCTGGTGGAGGACCGTAAACAGGGCAAGAACAGCCTCTACCGCCTGACAGACCGCACCTTGCTCGACCTGCTGCACGCTGCCGGCAAGGAAGTGACTGAGGCGCCTGCCGACGCAAAAGCCCTCCAATTGGTGCTCGAAAAGCGCCGTGATAAGGTCCGGAGTTACTTCGATGAACTCGCTGGCAGGTTTGGAAAAAACTATGTCCCCGGCCGTTCCTGGAAAGGTCTTGCGGAAACTTTGCTGCAACTGCTTCCGCCCATGGTCATCGCCGACCTCGGTGCCGGCGAAGGCACGTTTTCACAACTCCTGGCGCAGCGGGCGAAGCATGTGATTGCCGTCGACAACTCCCCGAAAATGGTGGAATTCGGCGCACGGCTGGCCGTCGAGAACGGCATCCGCAATCTGGAGTATCGGCACGGCGACCTGGAATCGCCCCCGATAGAAGATTCCACGGTGGACCTGGCCTTTTTCAGCCAGAGCCTGCACCATGCCCTGCACCCTGAACGCGCCGTTGAAGCGGCCTGCCGAATATTGAAATCCGGTGGCCGGATCGTTCTTCTCGACCTGAAGAAGCATGGGTTTGAACAGGCGCGTGAGCTCTATGCGGATGAGTGGCTGGGCTTCTCGGAAGTCGAATTGCGCGGATTTCTGGAAAACGCGGGGTTTACGGCGGTGCAGAGCTGGATCGTGGACCGCGAAAATCAGGCGCCCGCCCTCGAAACCATTTTGGCCATCGGCAGCAAGCCCTGAAGGGGTCTCCTGTTGAGAGGAGGTGCTACTATCTGTAATATTAAGTCCTCTCAAGCGGGGACAGCTGCGGAGGATGCATGAAATCGAAGTTCCGGCCCGGCGCGAAAGCGCGGCGAGGCTTTCTTGCCGTCACCCTGGCTCTTACTCTGGCCGGTAACTCTCTCTACGCGGGAACGGTCGCGTGGACCGGCGTCACCGACGCGACGAACTGGAGCAAGCCGGGGAACTGGGCCACCAACTCAACCCCTGGTTCCACCGATGACGTGGTCATTGATCCAGCTGCTGCAGCCACTGCGGTGCTGGATATATCGGGACTCAGCAGCATCGGGAGCTTAAATATCGGCTCCGGCTCAAGCCTCACCATCAACACTGGAAGCTCTCTGAATGTCGGACCGTCTCTCGCCCCCGCCGTTCTGTTGAACTCCGGCACTATTAACGTAAGCACCGGTGGCCAGCTAACTCTGGATGTAAGCGGCACGGGGGTAAATAACAGCGCGGGTACAATTTCCGTCGCTGGTGGTGGCACTCTGGCACTGACCGGCCCCGGCGCCTATTCTGCAGGCACCACGAATTTGGGTTCCGCTGCGTCCGGGGCCACTCTCCAGATCACAGGCGAAGTGACGCTGGGCAGCGGCTCGCTTAACCTCTCGGATAGTTCAGCCAATATCATCACCGGCGCAACGGGACTCCTGACAAACGATTACGCGGCAACAATCTCCGGTGCGGGGAACCTGAATCCCGCTTCCTTAACCAACAACGGACTGCTCTCAGCAAGCGGGACGAACAACTCCCTGGTGGTCTCTACACTCACCAATTGGGATAGCGCATCTTCGACTCTGACGGGGGGCTCTTATCACGCGAGCAATGTCCTGCAACTGAGCAGTATCGGCGCCGGTACCATCAGGACTCTGAGTCTCGCATCTGTCGGGGTAAGCGCCGGCGGTCTCATCAGTGGAGACGGCAGCACCAATGCGCTGAGCGCCTTGACGAATATCTCGAATTCGTCCCTCACCCTCGTAGACCAGCCCGTATTCACAATTACTCCCACTCCTGTGATCCCTGCCACGGTGGGTACGCTGAGCATAACCGCCGATGATAATCCGAATGGAGGCTTCGCTTCTCTTGCGCTTCTGTCTTCCGGCTTGACGGTCGCGGGAAATCTGAGCAACAGCACCGTCGGAGTACTCAACAACGTAGCGCTGATTGACCTCGAGGCAGGTTCAATCCTCACTGTCACCGGAGATTTCAGCCAGACCAGTCACCGCTCCGTGACGGCCAACGTCCACAATTCCACCCTGCACGTTACCGGGGACACGACCAATACAGGTTCGGACATCATAATTGGCAGCCCGAATCCGACCGGTCCGGCCGCTGCAGCTCAGTTTGATGGTAAGTTCAACAACAAAGACTTCGCCCCGACGGTCGGCAGCAGTCTGTTTGTCGAACTCGGAAGCACTGCGACCACCAAAGCCTTTCAGAACGATTTCTACAGTCTCGTCGACCTGAGTGGCGGCAGCCAACTTACTACCGACGCGTTCAATAACAACGGAACAGTGACCCTGTGCGGCTGCAGCGTCAACCAACTCACGGTGGCGAATGGCGACTTCACAAATGAAGATGGCATTGTCAATCTCGATGCGGGCAACACCCTGACCGTAACCAACGGCGATTACATTCAGTCGTCCGGCACCGGTCATAGCTTCACAGACGTGGAAGGCACGCTGAAAGCAGCTAACGTTGTACTGAATGGCGGTGTCCTTGTCGGATTGGGAACAATCGATGGCAACCTGGTAAATAACGCGGTGGACAACCCTGGCGACCCCGGAACACAGACGATCACAGGCAATTACACCCAGGGCTTGTCCGGGCTTCTGATTCTCGATTTTGCCGGTTTGAACCCGGCCACCCAATACGACAATCTCTCCATCGGTGGCAATGTCTCTCTGGCCGGAGGGCTTCAGGTGGACCTGTTCAATGGTTTCGTCCCCACCCTGGGCCAAACCTTTGAAATTCTCTCCTGGACGGGTACACTGGCAGGTGATTTCACCTCCTGGAACCTGCCCACTTTTGACGGCCTGACGTTCACCGAGATTGTGGAGTCGAACCGCATCCTGCTGCAGGTTGCTGCCTCCACCGCCACTCCCGAACCCTCCACCTTCGTGCTGTCGTTCCTGACATTACTCCCCGCGATGTTGCTCGGTGCTGCCGTACGGCGCAGGGCGCTCGCTCAAAACGCAAACCGAGGGTTATGACCCGTCTCCGGACGCTTATAGTGGTGGTGTTCGTGGTCGTGATCGCTGCTGTAGGGCTCTGGTTCTTCCGCCCCCGATCGGTAACCGCCATGACCACGCCGTACCAGGCCGTGCTGCTCTCCAATGGCTCCGCTTACTTCGGCCGCCTCGAAGGCCTTGGCACCCCATACCCGGTGCTCAAAGAGGTTTACTACGTCCAGAGCCGTCCCGGCCAGGATCCGAAGCAGCCCGTCAACGTACTCGTGAAGCGCGGCAAGGAATGGCACGCGCCGGACCGCATGATCCTGAACGCGGCCATGATCGTCTTCGTTGAACCCGTAAACCCCGGCTCCCGGGTCTCACAGCTCATCGCCGAAGCGGCAGCCGCTAAGTAGCCGTTTGTTGCATTTTGTAACAATCGCGCGCTACCATGTGCGTTGCGTCGTCAGTCGGCGCGGCTAAGTTCGCCAGCTTTTTCTCTCGAATCGGAATCCCATTAATGCTTCGTAGCATGAATCTTTGTCGTTCTCTCTTCGCTCTGCTTGCCGTTGCACTCACATCCGGCAGCGTCATTGCCCAAACCAGTTTCGGCCGGATCTCCGGCACCGTAACCGACCCCGGCGGCGCCTCCATACCGCACGTCAAGGTAACCATCCGTAACACCGATACCCAGAACGTACGCACGGTCGAAACCGACGCGAACGGCTTTTTTGTCGTCACCGAACTTCCCATCGGACCCTACACCGCCGATGCTGAACAAGCCGGTTTCCAGCACCAGCAGCTCACTGGTCTTCACGTGGCTGCCGACGGCCGCCTCACCGCCGATTTCAAACTGGCCATCGGCGGCGTCTCCCAATCGATCGAAGTCGTAGCTTCGGCCGGTGAAACCCTCAACACGGTTTCCGGCGAGCTCTCCCGCGTGATCGACACGAAACAGGTGGAAAACCTCGCTCTTAACGGCGGCAATTATGTGGAGCTGATGACCCTGGTTCCAGGCGTCGTCGTCACCAATCCCGATCAGTTCAGCGTCACCACCAGCCTCTCCGCCACGAACCAAAGCACTAACGGCAACCGCAGCGATTCGCAGAACCTCACCGTCGACGGAGCTTTCAATCTGGTGGCCGGCTCCAATGGCAGCCTGATGAACAACGTGAACTCCAACTTCATTCAGGAAGTGAAAGTGCAGACGTCCAATGCTTCCGCTGAGTACGGCCGTACGTCGGGTGTCGCGTTCAACGTGGTCACGAAGAACGGCACCAACCAGATCCATGGCTCGGGCTTCGAAACCTTCCGGAATGACGTTCTGGACGCCCGCAGCGTCTTCTCCGTGCAGAAGACTAAGCTGCGCTACAACGACTTCGGCTACACAATCGGTGGGCCCATCAAAAAGGACAAGCTCTTTTTCTTCTGGGGTCAGGACTTCAAGCGCCTCCGCCAAAGCGCCAGTCCCTCCCGCGTGACCGTTCCTTCCACCGCGCTGCTGAATGGCAACTTCGCAGGCCAAGCCCAGTTGTTTTACCCGGGCACCAAGAACCCCATTCCCAATAACGACATCTCCTCGCTCATCACCCCCGCCGGTCGCACTATCGCGAAGGTTTACAGCATTCAGGAGGGCCTCGCGTCCAGCTTCATTGACACCGCAACGTCGAACAACGCGATCCTGCAGCCTGACAATCCGCTCAACTACCGCCAGCACCTGATCCGCATCGACTATCGTCTCAACGATAAGAACAGCATCTATGGCCGCTGGGTCTCCGATCGCAACACCCTGGTGGACCCGTATGGCACTTTCTCGAACTCCAATCTGCCCACCACCCCCACCCTGCGCAGCCGACCGGGCGAGAGCTTTCTGATGGCTCACACCTGGCTTCCCGCGCCGAACGTCATCAACGAATTTCGTGTCAACGGCAGTTGGGCTTCGCAGAATATTCCGCCTTACGGCGAGAACTGGAAGCGCAGTACATACGGCTTCACCTTCCCCTACGCGTTCCCGAACGGAACCGGTAATTACCGGCAGGATGGCATTCCGGACGTGTCGATCACTGGCTACGCCAACTTCAAGGGCCCGGCTTTCGCTCTGCACTCCCCATCCACCGATATCCAACTCGCGGACAGTGTCTCCTGGGTGAAGAACAGCCACATCCTCAAAGGCGGCTTTGCCTACATTCGCGATCGCGTGGACCAGAACGGCCGGCCTGCCGATACCGGTAGTCTTACCTTCAATACCACCGGAAACAGCAATACCACAGGCAACGCTCTCGCAGATGCTCTGCTGGGCAACTTCCGCACCTACACCGAAGCCAGCGCGGACCCCACTGGCTTTTTCCGCTTCTCACAACCCGGCGCCTTCGTGCAGGACAACTGGCGTGTGAGCCGCACCCTCAACCTGGAACTGGGTCTGCGCTGGGAGCGGCTGGTGCCCTGGTACACCCAGGCCAACAATATGGCGAACTTCGTCCCGGCACTCTATAACCCCGCGAAGGCGGTCACCATCGATTCCGCAGGCCGTGTTGTGCCTGGTTCCGGCAACCTCTACAACGGGCTGATTATCGCGGGTACTGGCGTTCCGTCCAGCGAACAGGGCCGCGTACCCGGCAGCACGGGCGCGTTGTTTCAGCAGATCCCCACAGGCGCGCCGCGCGGTTTTTTCAACACTCAGAATGTCTGGTCACCACGTTTCGGCTTCGCCTGGTCCGTACTTCCGAAGACAGTAATCCGCGGTGGCTTCGGTGTGTTCTACGCCCGGCCCCAGGGAAACATGATCTTCTCCCAGGTGAACGTTCCGCCCATTCTGCAGACAGCGCAGCTTGAAAACGGCAACCTCTCGAACCCGGCCGGTGCTGCCGGGGTGCTCGCCCCCAACGGCAACCTGACCGCCATCGATCCGGCCGTGAAGAACGGCTACACCGAGCAGTTCAGCATGGGCGTTCAGCGCGAACTGACAAAAGGCATGTTCCTTGAAGTTTCCTATGTGGGCAATCTTGGCCGTCACCTGCTGCGCCAGCCGAACATCAACCAGATTCCGTTCGACCTGAATCTGGCCAACGTCTCGCTGCCCACCGCACAGCAATTGCCCAGTGTGGCGCTCTATCCCTTCAAGGGCTATTCGAATATCACTCAATACCGCAGCGACTCCACTTCGAACTACCACGCGCTGCAGACGTATCTCTCAAAGCGCGCTGGCAGCATTTTCTTCACCGTCAGTTACACCTGGTCTAAGGCGCTGGGCGATTCGAGCGCTCAGGGTGACAACCCGGAGAACTATCTCGACCGCCACTACAGCTATGGTCCGCTCAGCTTCGACCGTCGTCATGCCTTCGTCGGAAGCTATGTTTGGTCGCTGCCCAAATTCCAGAGCTGGAACCCCATGCTTCGCACTGTCATGGGCGAATGGCAGTTGAATGGCATCGTGCGGATGCAGTCCGGCCAGTACTACACCATTACCGGCACCACATCGACAGGCACCCGGCGGGCCGATTATCTTGGTGGCGACGTTCTGGTCCCATCCTCCGATCGCAGCGTCAACTCCTGGATCAACAAGGCTGCATTCGCCATAGCTTCGAATGCTCGTTACGGCAATGCAGGTTCCGGAATCGTTCCCGGCCCGGGACTCCAGCTGTTCAACCTCTCCCTCGCCAAGAACTTCCGCGTGCGCGAGCGCTATAACCTGAGATTCCAGACGGATTTCTTCAACGCACTGAATGCCGTCAATCTCACCGGACTCGTTGTGAACGTCAGCGACAAAGCCTTCGGAACACTGGCCAGCGCCTACCCGCCCCGGAACATACAGATGCAACTGAAGCTCTCGTTCTGAGGGCAGCTGTAAACACGTGATGACGGCTCGGCCAACTGGTTCGAGCCCCGGAGCTGTAGAAGAATTCGGGTCGTAAGTAGCTTTGGGACATCCATGATAAGTAATTGTCAAGAGGGAGACGGAGGTCCCCGGCCCTCTTTTTGAGAGGGTGATCCTGGTGAAATCGTCAGCGAATTGCCCGCAGTGC
>JAUZEU010000053.1 GCA_030838885.1 Bryobacterales bacterium
TGTCTGACTGTGCATCCGCAACGCGCAGAACGCCAGCAGAGAGATCCTGAGCAAAGTGCGGGACGTGTGAGTCGAGAGATTCCACATCACCTCGTTCCTCCAACAATCACCAAAGCCAGGCGAATGATCACTTCAGTATAGTGCGCATTCCGGGGCTTAAACCACGCTCGTGGACTTAGCCAGGTGTTGTTGCCAAACCCAAAGGTGATACGCGGGACACGAGTCAAACCGAGCCGTCGCCCCTGGTCCCGTTCAGGAGCGCCGCAGCACCACGACAGCGATCCTGAACAGGAATGACAATAAAACTCGCATTGTCCTGGTACGCCGTGATTCTCGTAATCATGCCGCCGCTGTCCACCTGCACAAGAAACGCATGCGGCAGTTCATAATGCCTTCCCTGGCTGCGGATCCGAAGGAAGTCCTTCCGCTGGGTTCCCCCAATCACCACTTCTGCCGCAACATCCCGCCCGTCACTCAATATCGACTGAATATCGACTGAATAGTGATCGTCAGATCCGGAAATGCATTGATGAGACCTGTCCAGATCTTTTGGCCGGTCTCCTGGCCTTGCCCTGCCTTGGCTCCCCATAGGGACATAGCGCACCTGAGCGTCCGCGGAGCACGCCATCAGCATCCTGTTCACGTCGTGCGCGTGATAGGCTTCGAAAAAAGACCGGGCCGGCTCTGCCATTTCAACGCGTCGCAGTTCTGTGATCAACGTGCATGTAGCAGGTAAACGGACAATACCCGGCCAATAAACGCTGAGCTGCATCTTCCGGCGCTGGACACCGCTCGTCTACACGTCGACGCAATTTCATCCGCGCCCGGGCCGATCACCCCATAACGCCAGAGCAAAGAGCGATGGAAGTCCGGGTGCATAACACGCTCGGCGGTCCAAACCCGGTGGGGCAAACCCTGCCATCCCAATCTTTGCTGGAAGGAGAAAGCTGTGGACAACATTACTGGAGTGAAAGTTGCCATCCTGGTAGAGGATGGATTCGAACAGGTGGAACTGATCGAGCCGCGCAAAGCCCTCGACCAGGCCGGTGCGACTACTTCAATCGTTTCCCCCAGGTCCCCGCGCGTCCGCGGATGGAATTTCACCAACTGGGGCGAGGAACTTCCGGTCGACGTGCCGCTCGACCGCGCCCGGCCCGACGATTTCGACGCCCTCCATCTGCCGGGCGGCGTCATGAATCCCGACTTCCTGCGCATGCAGCCAAAGGCGGTCGCCTTCGTGAAAGCATTCTTTGATGCCGGCAAACCCGTGTCCGTCATCTGCCACGGCCCCTGGACCGTCATTGAAGCCGGCGCCGCGCGCGGCCGCAGAATCGCCTCGTGGCCCTCTCTCAAAACCGATCTCCGCAACGCCGGGGCGGAGTGGGTCGATGAGGAAGCCGTCGTCGACGGCAACATGGTCTCGAGCCGCAAGCCCGATGACATCCCCGCATTCAACCGCGCCATGATCGGGCTCTTCGCCCGCATGCGCACAACTGCGGGGCGGACTGCCTGATGGAACTGCGCTGGTTCGGTTCCAGCGGGCGGCAGGTCCCCGTGATCGGCCAGGGGACCTGGTACCAAAAGGACGACGATCGCGATACAGCGATCGCCGCCCTCCGCCGCGGGATCGATCTCGGCTTGACCCATATCGACACCGCGGAAATGTACCTCTCCGGCACCGCGGAGGAGTGGATTGGGGAGGCCCTCAAAGGAAGGCGCGACGAGGTCTTCCTCGTTTCCAAAGTCCTGCCGTCCAATGCATCGCGGACCGAGACGGTAGCAGCCTGCGAACGCTCGCTCGCCCGCCTGTGCACCGACTATCTCGACTGTTACCTGCTGCACTGGCGCGGCTCTTATCCGCTGCAGGACACCGTGGAAGCCTTCGAACTACTGAAGCGCGAGGGTAAAATCCGCAATTGGGGCGTAAGCAACTTCGACGCGCCCGACCTGGACGAACTGAAGGCCATCGCGGACCGGCACGGCCCGGTGTGCGACCAGGTTTTATATCACCTGGAGGAACGCGCCGTCGAGCACCGTGTGCTCCCCTGGTGTGAGCACCACAACGCGGCGCTGGTGGCATACAGTCCCTTTGGCCACGACCACTTCCCCGGCCCGCAGACGCCGGGCGGCCGCTTGCTGAAGCAGATCGCCCAGGAGCACAATGCAACTCCGCGGCAGGTAGCACTCCGCTTCCTCCTTCGCAGGGATGCGGTGTTGGCCATCCCGAAGTCATCCAACCCGGACCACGTCGAAGAGAATGCGGGCGCCGGAGATCTGCGCTTAACCCAACTCGAGATTGAGCGCATCGATAAGGCCTTCCCTCTCGGCCCCCCGCCTAGGGAACTTCCGGTGCTCTAGATCCTCCGGCAAATCTCGTCCGGTACTGACGCCCCAAACTTGCGCACATAGCATTCCCCTTCGGCAGTGGAACACCAGCAGCCGGTAAACCCGGCGTTGGTACGCCTGATAGGCTCTCTGATCTCTGCCGCAGAACTGTGAACGGCGTAGGCGAGCCGGGCTGCCGGGCGAATCGTCTGCTCTCATTCAAACGATTCTCATCAGGATTCTCATCAAGCGATGTCGAGCACGATTTTGCCCAGGACATGGCCCTGTGCGATGCGTTTATGGGCAAGCGACGCATCGCTCAGCGGAAATGTCGCCACGATCGGCACTTTCAGCTTCGCCGCCTCAACCGCCACGCTGAGGTTATTGAACTCGGAAATACCTGGCTCGGCATCGTAAGCGATCACCTCAATGCCATGTCGTTTCTTCGGCCGGGGCTCCACACCGTTGGGAAAGGCGACCCGTCCGCCATCCTTGAGGGATTTAACGGCCCGGTCCAGTGTGTCTCCGCCAGCCAGCCCGAGCACCGCATCCACTCCGTCCGGTGCGAACTTCCGAAGGGCCTCCGAGACATCTCCATGTCGTCCGTCAACCGCCTCATCCGCGCCCAGACTTCGCACCAGCGCGACCCCATCCTCGCCGGACGCCACGCCCATCAGACGTGCTTCGCGCAATTTCGCGAACTGCACAGCCAGCGTTCCCACACCTCCGGAAGCACCCACGATCACCACGGTTTCCCCTGCCTTAACCTCCAGGGCATCGTCAATTCCCTGCAGGGCCGTCAGACCCGTGGTCGGGATCGCACCCGCCTCCTGCAGCGTGAGTCCTTTGGGAATATGCGCCACCTTCCCTTCCGCCACCACCACATACTCGGCATACAATCCGCCTTTGGGATTCGCAAAGCTGTAAGAGTACACGGCATCGCCTTTCCGGAACCGGTGGACGTGCGCTCCCATCGCAGTGACCCTGCCGGATCCGTCCGTGCCCGGCACCAGCGGAAACGGAGGCGGTACCACGGGATACCACCCTGCTCGCATCTCTGCGTCCCAGCTGCCCACTCCCGCCGTGTCAAGTGCGATCAGCACCTCCCCCGATCCCAGGCTCGGTACCGGCAGTTCGTGAACGGTCAGCACCTCGGGTTCGCCAAACCGGTCGATGGCAGCCGCGCGCATAGTTTCCGGAATGCCGGAGGCGCCAGCCCTGCGCTTTCCTGGATGTGTTCTTGTCTCGGCACTCATCTCTCTTTACCTTCCAGGCTCTCTTGATCTTTCGACAGCCTAACCGCCAGCCCCCGGCCCCTGCACATCCTGTTCACGCCACGGGTAACCGTGACGCGCCCGCTGCACCGTTACCCAATGATCGGTTGTAAAAGCCTCTACAGCCCAGATGCCGCCGAAGCGTCCAATCCCGGAGTTCTTTTCTCCCCCGAACGGATTGTTTGGCAGGTCGTTCACGGGCTGATCGTTGACGTGCGACATGCCGGCCTCCAGCCGCACCGCGAAATCGAGTCCTCGCTCCGCATCTCTCGTGAATACCGCGCTCGATAATCCGTAGTCCGTGGAATTCGCTATTCGCAGCGCATCCTCGTCGCCTTTTGCGCGCAGCACCGGTGCCACCGGACCGAACAGTTCCTCGCGCGCGATCGGATCATCGTTATTAACATCCCGGAAAATATGCGGCGGGAGCACCAGACCTTTGCTCTCGCCGCCGAGCACTTGCGGAATTCCCGCGTCCCGGGCCTCGCCGATCCGCTTGCGCAACTGCTCCAGTTGCGTCGGATTAATCAAAGGACCCACCATTGTGTCGGGCTGGTTGGGATCGCCATACTTCAAATTCCGAACACGCTCGGTAAACTGCTCGAGAAAGTCGTCATAGAGTGCCTCGTTGACGATCAGGCGGTTGATCGCCATGCAAATCTGGCCCTGATGGAGGAATTTGCCGAAAACAGCCGCCTCTACTGCCTGCTCCAGGTCCGCGTCGCCCAGAACCACGAACGGTGTGTTCCCGCCCAGCTCGAGTTCCAGCCGCTTCATAATCGGTGCCTCTGCCGCCTGACGCGCGATCCGCCGGCCGACGGCTGTGGAGCCCGTGAAGCTGATCACCCGCGGAATGCGGTGCATCACGAAAGCGTCGCCAATATCGTTGCCGCTGCCCACCAG
>JAUZEU010000089.1 GCA_030838885.1 Bryobacterales bacterium
CACGGGCATTCGGGTCGCCGCCGAGAGGATTCGCGGCAGTAGTTCAGCATATTCAACGCCACGATGCAGAGCGACAACAAACGCCATTCCCGTGTCGGCCGGCAGCATGCGCAGGATCTCCAGGTAGGCCTGCAGCCCGCCAGCAGATCCGCCGAGACATACTACCCGAAAATTTCGGGCAACCGATTTGATCTGCATGGGTTTACTGTAGACCGTTTCGCCGGCAACAATCATGATTTCTACAAACCGCCGGGCAGGCCGCTTCGGCGTCATCATTCCACCGCGCTAACATTTACCCATGCCCCGGACCCTGCACTCGGTCTGCGCGCTCGATTGCCCCGACGCGTGCTCCCTGCTGATCGACGTTGACGAAAACGGCCGAGGGTCCCGCCTTCGCGGCAATCCCGCCCACCCGGTCACACAGGGCTTTCTCTGCGGCAAGGTGGCAAAGTATCTCGACCGCGAATACTCGCCCGGCCGCCTGCTCTACCCCATGCGCCGCTCAGGAGCCAAAGGTGAAGGCCGCTTCGCACGTGTTTCCTGGCCGGAAGCTCTCTCTGAAATCGCCGGCCGCCTCTCCGCGGCTGCCAGTGAATGGGGTGCCGAATCCATCCTGCCCTACAGCTACGCCGGTACCATGGGCTTCCTGAACGGAGCAGGCATGGACCGCCGCTTTTTCCACTCCCTCGGCGCGTCCCGCCTCGACCGCACCATCTGCTCCGCCGCTGGCATGGCCGGCATGACGGACGCTCTCGGCACTCGTTACTCCATTGAACCCGAACAGTTCCGCCACGCAAAGCTGATCATCGCGTGGGGCGCGAACATCCTTGGAACCAACGTTCACCTCTGGCCCTTCATCGTGGAGGCCCGCCGCAACGGCGCAAAGTTCTATACAATTGACCCGAACCAGAATCGGACCGGCAAACTGGCCGATCGCCACTACGCCATCCGCCCCGGAACCGACGCCGCTCTCGCCCTCGCCATGATGCACGTCATCACCTCCGAGGGCCTCGAAGATCGCCAATACGTAACGCAGCACACTCTGGGCTTCGACGATCTCCGTGAGCGTGTTCGCGATTGGACGCCCCAACGCGCCGCGGAACTCACGGGCATCTCCGCCGAAGACATCATTGAGTTGGCGCGCGGATATGCCACCACTCAGCCGTCGGCGATCCGTCTGAATTACGGCGTGCAGCGGTCTGAACGTGGAGCCATGGCTGTGAGAACCATTGCGCTGCTGCCCGCTCTCACCGGCGCATGGCTCCATCTCGGAGGCGGCATCCAGCTCTCCACCTCAGCAGCGTTTCAGGTCAACCGCGCCGGCCTGGAACGCCCTGACCTGCAATTGAAGTCGACCCGCATCGTCAATATGACCGAACTCGGCAAGGCTTTGAACAGCCTTGACAACCCCCCCGTCAAAGCCATGGTGGTCTACAACTCCAACCCTGCGGCGATCGCCCCCGATCAAAATACGGTTCGAAAAGGTCTCAAACGCGAAGACCTGTTCACTGTGGTGCTGGAACAGTTCCAGACCGATACTGCGGACTTTGCAGACATCCTTCTCCCTTCAACGACATTTCTCGAACACACCGATCTCTATTTCGCTTACGGCCACCACTATCTCCAACTCGCAAGGCCCGCTCTGCCCGCCCCGGGAGAGGCATTGCCCAACACCGAAGTCTTCCGCCGCCTCGCCGCGACCATGGGCCTGCAGGATCCATGTTTGAAAGACAGCGACGACGATATGATTCGCACTCTGCTCGACACCACTCACCCGTTCGTCAATGGGATCACCCTGGAAGAACTCGAGCAGAAGCATTTTGTCCGTCTCCGCATGGCAGACCCCTTCCTCCCCTTCGCCGAGGGCGGGTTCGGCACGCCTTCAGGCAAGTGCGAATTCCACGCGGAGACCATCAATTTCCAGCCGCCCGTTGAATCGCGCTCCGGAGACAAATCGCTTCTATCGCGTTACCCTCTCGAGCTGATCTCCCCGAAGAATGACGACAGCATGAACTCAACGTTCGGAAACCGCCCCGCAACTGACGCACAGACCGGCTACCTCACCCTTCACCCCGAAGACGCCGCCGCCCGCCACATTGCCGAAGGCGATACCGTCCGAATCGTCAACGACCGGGGGCAGTGCATCCTCCTCGCGAAGGTATCACCGACCATAGCGCCCGGCGTTGTCTGCGTACCGTCCGTCCGATGGCCTAAGCTTGCGCCCGATCGTTCCTCCATCAATATGCTCACCTCCCAACGCCTCACCGACAAAGGCGGTGGACCCACGTTTTATAGTTGTTTAGTTGAAGTCCAAAAAATTGGTGACTAGCCAGAGCCAACGTGGATACGCGGACTCCCGGGCCGCGTCTTCCCACCCAAACCAATCCACCCACATGACCAATACCTGTACAAGACGAAATACCCTTCTGACCCTCGCCCTGATCGCCACCACCGCCTGCCGCGGCAAACACAACCGCGCCACGGTACAAAACGAAGAACCCACCGACGCCAGCCCCCGCATCGCCTCATCCCTGAAAATGGGCGATGCCGCCGCCCCCACGCAACTCCTTCGCGGTTTTTACGGCCTCGAAGGCGGAGCATGGCGCTGGACCGCCGGAATCTTCAGCGTTCTCCTTCGCCCCCCCGTGGCCTCCGCCCAGCGCGGAGCGACCCTGACCTTCGCCTTCAGCATCCCGGAAATCCTCATTCAAAAGCTCAACACCGTCACCCTCACTGCCACCGTCGGTGCCACAAAGGTGAAATCCGAGACCTACTCCAAACCTGGCTCCTACACCTTTAGCGCTGATATCCCGCCGGACCAACTCGCCAAGGAATCCATCACCGTGGACTTCGCCCTCGACAAAAGCCTGTCCGCCGGCTCTGTGGATCAGCGGGAACTCGGGGTCGTCGCAACCTCCGCAGCCCTGGAAAGTAAGTGACAGGCCCGGTTATCCACAACAAGCCGTCATCCCGCACCCTCAACACTCTCCTGTGGCTCGGCCCCGTCTTCTTCCTGTTGTGGCTATACCGCGAAGGCCTCCAGTGCTGGTTCATCGACGACGACTTCGCCTGGCTGGGACTCCTCCGCCAGTACAACAGCCCCGCCGACCTGCTCTCCATACTCTTCGCGCCCGCGGCTCAGGGCACTATCCGGCCGTGGAGCGAGCGCGGCTTCTTCCTGCTCTTTGAAAGCCTCTTCGGCCTCGACAACCTGCCCTTCCGCATCGCCGCATTCACCGCGATGTCCGCTAATCTGCTCCTGATCGCGTGGCTAACCCGCCGCCTCACAAACTCCGCGCTCGCCGGTTGTATAGCTGCTGTCGTCTGGACGGCCAATACCTCGCTCGTGACAGCAATGGCCTGGAGTTCCGCCTTCAATCAGGTGTTGTGCCCGCTCTTCCTGCTCTCCTCCCTCGCCCTTTTTATCCGTTTTGCAGAATCCGGCCGCCTTGTGTTCTGGTGGTGCCAGCTCCTGGTCTTCGTCCTCGGCTTTGGAGTGCTGGAAATCAATGTCATCTATCCCGCGCTCGCCGCCTCCTGGGTCCTCTTCGCCGATCCCTCCGGTAAACGGCGCAAGCTTCTCCTCAGCCTGGTTCCGCTATTCACGCTCTCAGTGATCTACTTCCTGATCCATCGCGCCGTCGCCCCGTTACCCACCACCGGAGCCTACGCGCTCCACTTCGACCGGGGCATCTTCAGGACACTCGCCCTCTACGGAAAATGGTCGCTGCTGCCGGTCGATTGGCAGCGCTTCGGCCACTCGCCCCTTCTCGGTAAAGCGCTTCTGTGGAGCAGCATCGCTTCAATCGCACTGCTGTTTGCCTCGGAAATTCGCCAGCACCGCCGCGTCGTCCTCTTTTTCGTCTCCTGGTACCTGGCCGCACTCGCCCCCATCCTGCCCCTGCCCGGTCACCACACTGATTACTACCTCACGATTCCTCTCGCTGGTCTCGGCATGCTCGCAGGCTGGGGTTGCACTCGCGCATGGCACGCGCCACATCGGGCGTGGCGCATTGTCTCGATAGCCGCCGTCATGGCCTACCTCTACGCGATGGTGCCGGTCTCCCGCGCCGCAACCCACTGGTGGCAGGAACGTACGCAACCCGTCCGTAGCCTGGTGCTCGGAGTCGGGGCCGCGCGCGAATCCCACCCTCGCCAAGTCATCCTTCTGGACGGAATCACCTCCGCGCTCTACTCGGCATCCGTCGGCCAGGGCGCTCTGTATGCGGCCGGTGCCGATTCTGTCTATCTCACTCCGGGTTCGGAACGGAACATCCAGGGCGCGCCTGATCTCGCTGATCTCGACAAGACGGTACTAGATCCCGCCGTTACGCTCCACGCACTTCGCAACCGTGAAGTTGTGGTATACTCCTTTGCTGGCGATCATCTCCGAAATATTACAGATGTTTATGGACGGTCAGCTTCCGTCCGTTTCCCGGCTCTGAATCAGATCGGAGATCCGTTGCCATCCAGGATCGATGCAGGCAACCCTTTGTGTGCGTGGCTGCTCGGTCCCTCGTGGATGCCATCGGAATCCGGTGTTCGCTGGATGCCTGAAAAGGCGACGGTCCGAATTGCTGGTCCCAAAGCAGGGAACAAGTTGCTCCTTGAGGGGTTTTTCCCTGAGGAGCAACTAAAAGAGGCTCCCAGGCATCTTGTAGTATCTGCCGATGGAGTCGCTCTGGGAGATTCACAAATAACCGATCCGGAATCCACTTTCCGGCGTCTGTTCGATATACCGCCCTCGATTGCGGGACGTAGTGCCGTGGACATCGAAATCCGCGTCTACCCCGTGGCACGTAAAGGCGGTCAGGAGTACGGAGTAGTGTTTGGCAAGATCGTAATAGTCCCGTGACTGCAAGATTCGTCACGGGCGGAGCACCTGCTCCTTTTGATTACGCAAATCTTAACCAAAGAAGTATGGACGCCGGGGTCGGGTTGAGGTAGTCTGGACGAATCCCGGAGGGGTGAAACGAGTTTGGCATCGCGTTTGCTTACGTGGTGTGTCACGGAGAGCAAAGGGACAAAGCTCTGAGTCGTAAAAAACTTTGAACATATCTTAAGTTCGGGGCACTCAGATTTGTTGAAACTTTGTTATTAAGTTTTCGTCTTATCAGAGAGAAAACACGAAGAACCAGCGGACGCTGTGCGGTTTGAAAAGCGCGCAAGGAAAATTAAGGAAACAGAAATGACCAAGGCTGAACTGGAAAAATATAAAAGTATTCTGGAGGCAAAGCAGGCGGAGTTGACGGGTTCGTTGCGTAACCGGGACGAGATCGTCATCGAAAAGGCGCCTGACGCCCTTGATGAAGTGCAACTCGCCGGGGAACGCGAACTCGCGATTCGCAATCTGGACCGTGATTCCAACATGTTGCGGCAGATCCGCCGGGCTCTCGGCCGCATCGCTGATGGCTCTTACGGCGTCTGCCTGCATTGCGAAGAAGACATCTCGCCGAAACGCGTAAACGCGGTGCCCTGGGCTGCGTTCTGCATCAAGTGCCAGGAACAGGTTGACCGCCACGAGATTGAAGTCGACGACACCGCCGACTTGTTCGCGAGCGCTGCATAACCAGTTCCTTTGAGCGTTGGCTTCGGTTTTTCGGGCGGATCCTGCCGATCTCTGTCGGTCTGATCCGCCCGACGTGTTTTTATCGGCCCTTCAATCACGCCAATACGTTCAAATCACGCCAATAAAGGACGTCATCCGCCCTGCCTGCTCCCTCTCGCGCCGGAACGAGAAATAATCCTGCGCTTCGCAGAAGGTACATACCCCCGCCATCCACACGTTTTGGACTCCTGCCTCGCGAAGCTGACGCTCATTTATTACGGCTAAATCGAGTCGGCCATTCGTCTCAGGTGTCGAATTTTGAAACAGCCGTGCCACCTCGGATCCCACTTCGTAGCAGCACACTCCGATGGAGGGTCCAATCGCCGCAGACAAATCTTCCAGGCGCGTCCCGTATCTGGAAATTAGTTCCCGTACCGCGACAGCCACGATATTCCGCGCGCTGCCGCGCCATCCTGCGTGTACAGCTGCAACCGCACGCTGTTGGGTGTCGACTATGAGAACGGGAACACAATCGGCTGTGCGGACGCCTACCACCACTCCTGGTTGCTGCGTAACCAACCCGTCCGCCTCCGCAACCCCGTCGCCCGCCTCTGCCACGGTGTCGGAGTGAATCTGCTTAACCGTGGTTATGGGCGAGGGATAAACGGAATCCCTCTGCCCGAACCCATGCGTCAGCCAGTCGACGGCAGAGAGGTTCGGAGCTTTCAACATGAGCGGTACACTAACTTCGATCTTACGGCATGAACCTATCGCTGCCGTCCTGGCTTTTTCGCGGCCCCATCTTCTCGCCCGGCGCGGCTTTTACAGCCTCGGTCTCGGTACGACGAAAATCCCGTTCATGGTCATGAGCTACTCCGGAGCCCTCAACCTGGCTCTACGCCGGCCTGTTCCAGTTCCTTGCCCTGACTGAATGTGTGTGCGGGTAAACGTCGCGGATGGGCCAGGCGAAGTCATCGGGCCCGAGCCAGGTTTTCAGGCCATTAAATTAAAGCCAGCAGAGAAGCGATCGGTACAAGCCACCAAAGCAGGCGGCTCATGCGCACTGACCACGTTTGAGTGCCGATTGACGCGAGCCCTGGCGGCGTCTCGCTGAGACGGGGTGCAGTGTACACTATCTTTTGACTGGGAGTCAGAAATGGAAGTCTCTGCCGTCGAACGTGCCCGGCGGGTTCGGCCTCCTTCTTATTTTCATCGCCCTGGTCGCAGCTGTCCCGCGATTGTCACTAGGCGCCTCTCAATACATCGAGTACGATGGCTACTGGCATGTTTTCATTGCCCAACAGGATAATTGGGCCGGTTTCTGGGCTGAAATCAACTCGAACGCCCACCCGCCACTTTACTTTCTGCTTCTCAGAATAGCCCTTCGCTTCGGCCATTCATTACTTGTCTATCGAAGCATTTCCCTGCTGACCGGGATAGCTTCCGTGGTCCTGGTCGGCTGGATCGCTCGGAAGGTCACAGGCTCGAACGTTCGGGCTTGTCAAAGCACTCTGGCATATGGGCTCGCTTTGCCGGGAATCATCGTTTCCTGCGAAGTGCGGTCGTACATGTTAAGCGTCTTCTTCATATTGCTCTCATTCTTGTGCCTTCTGGATATCCTGGGCTCCGGAAACACACAGGGCGAAGCCAGGCTGCGGACTGGTTTTGCCGCCGGGGCCATTCTCGCTTGCCTGTCCCACTACTTTGCTTTTTTTTATTCAGGGGCGGCCATAATATTGCTCCTCGGCCGATTCGCCGTGCGCAAGTACAAGGGCGAGCCCGCGAGCTGGAGGGCCGAAGCCGCCACAATACTGCCCGTGGCCGCCAGTATCTTCGCGCTGTACCAGCTACATGCGGGCCGGCTCGCACAAATACAAGGGCATTTGTTGCCCTATTACTACAATCCGCAGGGGCACGAGAGTGTCGCGGTCTTCCTCCTCCGTAACTGGAAGAACTTCCTAAACCTGTTTTCGCCGTATCAAATCCCGAGTGACTCGGTGGCGTTTGGAGTGCTGATACTGGCGCTGTTTAGTGGGCTGTTGGTGGCAGCTCTATTGCGGCGCGCTCACGATGCTGCGGCTCTTCGGGCGTCCTGGACTATCCTGATCACCGGTGCGATGCTGGCCGAATTTGCCCTCGGCGCACTTGCCGGGAAGTATCCTTTTGGCGGCGACCTGCGCCAGCAATATCTTCTGTTTCCATTCCTGGTATTATCAGTCACGATCTTCGTTGAAACGATAGTCGGCAAGCTGTCCGGCTTTGTGCCGGTTTACGGTCGATTGTTGCTGAATGCCCTGGTCATTGTTGCGATCGTCTGGGTATCGGTAGTTCGTTTTGAGCAGTACCCGAAGGTTGGGGGAAACGTGGCGGCGGACCGGATCGCAGTGTTTGACCAACTCGAACCTGCGCCCACAGCAGTCTATCTCGATCAGTTCAACCTGATCACGTTTTTTATCTATCACCATACCTGGGACTGGTCATTCCTACAGCTCCGGCAGCCGATTCCGGGTGTCGATGTTTACCGCCTTCAGCGGGGGCCAAAGCAGATGCTTGTGTTTCGGGATAAAACGCAGTGGAACCTCGAGCCGGATGACTCCGCTGTCTACAACAAGCTGGCAGAGTGTCTCCGGGCGGAGAAGATCGGCAATCTTTCGGTATTCAGCGCGCGTCAGACTCCGCCCAAGCCGCCTTTTTCCGATGTGAAG
>JAUZEU010000118.1 GCA_030838885.1 Bryobacterales bacterium
GCGGTCATAGTCGGCGGCGGCCATGCCGGTAAAGCTGCCTTGAGGCGTGCTCGCGAAACGGAATGCACCCGGGCGAAACACAAACCGCGAATTACCCTCGTTCAGGAAGAGAAGTGGCCCGTCAGGGCGAAGCACGATCAGATCTTGCCGGCCCGTATTCCGCAAGTCCAGAAACAGAGCCGAAGAGGTGGAGTCCAGTAAACCGACGCCCGCGTGCTCCGTGATGTCCTCGAAAGTGCAGTTGCCGCGGTTTCGATACAAGCGGTTCGGAAGGCCACCCGGCTGGCAGACGTAAATCTCATCAAGCCCATCCCCGTCGATGTCGCCAGCGGCGATTCCGTTATGGCCGTGGACGTCAGTTCCCGCCGCGGCATCAAGTCGCGAACGCCAGTTGGGAACACCGTGGGATAGTTGACCGGTGAAGGAGTCACAGCTTTGGAAGCAGTGTCCCGTGATATCCCGGAACAACGGCAGCCGACTCGTGGTGACCGTCTCTTCGATCGGCGCAAACTCCGTGATTCTGCCGCTGCTCCACTTCTGGGTCCAGCGCCCCACTCGGTACGTATTGCCGGCGGCTATCTCGTATCGGATGATATCCCCAGGCAACACATAGAATCTGGCTGACCGAACCGGGCCAAGATCGTCGAGCCATCGCTGGAAACCAGCCGCGATATTACCTGGGGCAGGGTCGAACTCGGCCCGAGACACATCCGGAGCGACGGCCACATAACGTACGGGAAGAGGTGATGCACCCTGCAGATTGGCGGCAAATGGCAGAGTTTTTGTCTCGAGCATACGCTTAAGGTGCGCCGCCGCGTCGAAGGCTTCCTTCTCGTGCGGGAATTCATCGTGACCGGGCTCCACGTGGCGCAGCAGCACGTCGTAGGGGTTCGGCGGGCGCACAACCTCGACTTGTACGGCTGCCTGCGCGCGCAAACGCAGGGACGTGGCCGCAGCTACTCCAGTTATAAAGTTCCGCCGATTCATCAGTCCTTATCATTTCGTAGTATGAAGGACCATGCGCCCAAGCGCATGGTTCGTTGCAGAACCGGATCAGAACTGGAGAGCGGTTGCCGACAGTGCAGGTCTTAACGCCCACGTGCGTTGCCAATGTGGGACTTGGCGTGGTTGAACACGCTGAATTTCGCCGATTCCGCCTATTGCTGCGTGATCGCTGCCACTTCGCTCCGGGTACCGGAGGCTTTGCGAATATACAACAGGAACTATGAGTTCGCCACTCCCGTTGACCTTCGTCCTTTCGACCCGTCCAAAATCCACAGTGGTCCAGTCACATGGGGTCGCCGTCCCGATGTTCAGTATTTTTCAGCAATATACAGTTTGATTGCAACTGATGTAAAAACAGGCAGTCATTGTCTATAAACGGTTCATTATCAATCGCTTGTACCGAGCAGATGTTCAGTTGTGTTCAGAATCGGTGCCCGATCTTGCGAAACTTTCACACGAATGTTTCTCAAAAAGTGGTTCAAACGACGACTCGGTCCTATATGTCTCCTGATTGTTGGTTGTAGTGCCACCGTGGAATGATATTGCCATGCCACGGTCGCGATTCAATGAGTTGGTGTCCATGGCCGAGGAGCATGAAGGGCTTATACCTGCGGATCAGGCCCGCAACTCCGGATTCACAGACTCTGTTTTAGCCCGGCTCACGCAATCTGAAACCGACCAATATGCTGGATGCATCATGGAAGAGATTGAGTCGTGCCGACTGCGCAAGGCACAAACGCGCTAATGCCCTGTCTGACGCACGAGTACCTCAGCGCTCCTTTCCGCATGTTGCCGCGGATTGCTCGACGGGCCCCGAAGCTCCAGTAATGGACTCTTTGGTCCCGAGCGCGGCGCCCTTGTGTAACTTGATTGGGCCGCCGCCGATGGTGCAAGTGCAGTGACACCGCACCCACTAGGAGAAACAAAATGAAAGTGGCCTTTCTGCGGATAAGCTCTGAGGCGTTCAGGTATGAAATCCCGAAAGGCCCTGACAAGCTTGCGCGAAGCGAAAACTGAGGTCAGCACTTGGACCTACAGTATGTCTCGTGCGCATCGAAAGCCGATGTTCGTGGTCGAACTGTCGGGAGTATTTGACGTCCGCGCCGCCACCCGGTACCGATTGCAGTATGAACCGTGGCAAAGATATGATCCGCCGCGCATGGATTTGGTCTGGCCACCTGAAGGCCCAACCGGGTTCGAGCGCGTTGCGAGGAGATGATAATCCGGCGAGAACCAGTCCGAGCACCATTCCCAGGTGTTGCCCGTTATGGTGTAAAAACCGAAGCCATTCGGGGCGAAGGCATCTATCGGTGCTGTGCCGGCATAGCCATCCTCGGCAGTGTTCTGGGTGGGGAAATCGCCTTGCCAGATGTTGCACATGTGCGTGCCACCGGGGGTCAGTTCGTCTCCCCACGCGAACCGCTTCTGTTCCAGGCCTCCGCGGGCGGCGAATTCCCATTCGGCTTCGGTAGGCAGACGCTTCCCGGCCCATTCCGCAAACGCGCGGGCATCGTTCCAGGACACATGTGTCACCGGGTATTTTTCTCTCCCGGCGATGTTGGTGTCCGGGCCTTCCGGATGCAGCCAGTCCGCTCCGTCTACCTTCCGCCACCAATGCATGCCTGCCGGGGCAGCG
>JAUZEU010000447.1 GCA_030838885.1 Bryobacterales bacterium
GAGCCGCTATCATTCAGCCCCCAGTTGTAGCTCTGGTATTCCAGTTTGTTCTGGATCGCGAACGAGTGTGGAGGCGCAAATTTCCCGAGAACCGCCGGTACTCCACCGACGCTGTCGAAGTCTCCCGCGTACCACTGGAATATCTGGCTCACCTTCGCCAGTCTCTCGTCCGGCAGGAATTGATTGCGAGACGGCTCGGCAAGCCACAGCCGGAAATTGTCATCCAATTGATCACTCAAGGCCGACTTCGTGTAGGCCTCGCGCCGGAGAGGCGGGCAACTTCTGGCCGCACAGACCAGCGCGCCATGAATGCGAGGATCGCCCATGTTGCGAAGACGGGTTTCAATACTGTCGAGCGACTCAATCTTCCCGGACACCTTGTGCCGCGCAACACGGAACGGGCCGTCGGTTCTCCATATGCTTGTTACGGGGAAGTTCGACAGGATCCAACGTACCGTCAGGGCGTTATATGCATTGATCAATGCCGCTTTGGCAGCATCCGCATCCATTCTCTCCGGCCACGGCGTGGCGATCTCATTGAGATAGCTATCCAGGTCTCCGGTTCCATCCGACTTCATCTGTGCGTAGTTCACGCGTGACTGTGGCGTCACATACTTCTGAAGGATGGCGGTCCACTTCGTATGATCGATATCCTGACCGCGGACCGAAATACCAAGCGCAAAACAGCCCAACAGTCGAAGTATTCTGCTCATGATCTTTCGCGTCCCCAGCTTCACAGTCTTAAGTGTAAGAGTTCCGGAATTCCCTCCGCTTAAGACGGCGCAACGATCTCAGGTTGCGTCCTGGGATTCCATCTGACGGACTCAGGGCAGCAGAAGGTTGGTCGTCGAGGCGGTCCGTGCCCCGGGCTCCCTCCCGTCGGGAAAACGCCAGTACTCCGGCTGATCTTCGAATGGCATGATCAGCAGTTTGGGTAAGGTCACACTCTGGAGATCGTGGAGCGCCGGTACACCGATCTCGATCTCCTCTTGTGGCACGCTCAGCCGGAGCGTGCCATGCAGCCAGTCCCAGATGGTCAATCCGCTGGACCAGTTGCTGTTCGTCTCCTCAGGAAGAATGGAGTGATGCACGCCGTGCATTCGCGGCGTAACGAGAATGCGATTGATCCGGCGCTCTGCCTGAATCGGAAGCCGAAGGTTCGAATGATGGAACATTACGCAAAGAGCAAACCACACCTGCCATACCGCGAAGGTGGACGGATTCAGCCCGATGAGTGATACCTGCGCCGCTCTCCACGGCACCGAAGCGATGAGTTCGCCGAAGTGAAAGCGGAGTGCCGTGGACGTATCGAGATCCAGATCAATGTGATGCACTACATGGAATCTCCAGAGAAGGGGAGCGCGATGCAACAGGACATGCCAGACGTAAAACGTGTAATCCATCAATACCAAAGCCAGACCGGCTTCGGCCCAGACCGGCAATTGCAATGCGCCCAGTAATCCCCACCGTCGTTGCTCCACCATACGCGCAAGAGGCTGGATAACCGGCGACTCAAAAACTACGACGGTGAGCGCGCCTATACCTGCGAGGGCGAAGTTCCGGATGCGGTGCTTAAGGCCAGGTTCGACGCGCTTCCGAAGCGGCCGCCGTCTTTCCTGCCAGGTCAGGAGAGCGAAAGTTCCGAAAACAAGCGGGCCGGCGAGCCATCGGCTGAGGCCTCTCATCGCTCTCGATACCTCCTCGCCCAGATCGCCGTGTTCTCCTGGAGATCGGGCATGTCCAGCAGGCGAAGCAGGTCCGCCTCCACATCGACGTCGAACCAGGAAGGTCCGAGTGCAACGGTGAGGCAGCAAGCCGACGCCTGGTCGACCAGATCGTCGAGCGCGTGTTCGCTCGACCAGCGGACATCCGCAAACATATCCGGGTGGACGGCACGGCAGGCAATGGCAAAGAAACCACCATCGGGCGTTGGACCAAGCGTCACGTCGGCTGTTGATCGAAGCAGTTCCATAACATGCGCAGAGGGCAGGCCCGGCGAGTCGCTCCCCAGCACCATCACGATCCTGCGCCCGCTTGAAAGTCCCCGCTCGAGCGCATGGAACAAGCGCTCACCCAGGTGTCCACTCGTTTGGATCGAGCGGGGGACGTTGAGTCCGGTCCAGGCCTCGGTCGAGACATCCGTTGAGAGCTCGATATCGGCCACGGGGGCAAGCGTTAACAGCATGCTGCCTGTGTCCATCACAAGCGCAGAATGCAGTTCGGCAGCCTCTTCCGGCCTGAGCGGCGGGCAAAGCCGTGTTTTGGCCAGCCCTGCGATAGGGGCCCTGGCGAATAATATAAGCAGGGGGCGAAGCAATCCGGACGTGAATCCCACCAGTTCCAGAGTGACATGGTAAGCATCATTGTGCCAACGTTAAACGAAGAGGCACGTATTGGCGAAACCCTGCGGGCATTACAGGAGTTGCCCGGCGAAAAGGAGATCCTGATCGCCGACGGAGGCAGCGAGGACCGCACGACCGGGATCGCAAGCGAACTGGGCGTCCGCGTGGTGGCCTGCCAACGCGGCCGGGGATGCCAGATTCGCACTGCAGCGGCTGAGGCAACCGGCGATGTCCTTTGGTTCGTCCACGCAGATAGTCGCCCGGAAGCGGGAGCGCTTGAATCAATTGTGGCCGCGCTGGAGGGTATCTCCGCCGTCGGCGGCAATTTTTCACTGGTCTTTGAAGGTGAACACTATTCCGCAGCACAGATGACCGCGATCTATCCGTATCTGCGATGGCTTGGCCTCAGTTATGGGGACGCCGGCATTTTCATCAGGCAGTCTGTGTACGAGGCTATCGGCGGATGCCGCCCCTACCCGCTCTTCGAAGATCTGGACCTGATCCGGCGGATGAAACGGCACGGCAGATTCATTCATCTGAACACCCGAATTTTCACATCCGCGCGCCGGTTCAGTGGGCCACGGTATGCAAGGGTATGGGCGCTCTGGATCACGCTGCAGGTTCTTTATTGGGCGGGAGTCTCACCGGATCGACTCGCACGCTGGTACCGGCACGTTCGCTAAATCGCCCGCCAGACGAGCGAGCAGGTTGCGTACAACTTCAGCGCTGTCGGCTGGACAGAGGCCATCACCCAGGAGCAGCGCCATGGTCGCGGTGTTCTGAAATGTTTGGTCGATCGCCAGATGGGGAAGGAACGAGGATACAGAACGAAGGATCGCTTTGGCGGAATCGCGCTCGCCATTATGCAGAACATGTCCGGCGAACCGCTCAAACTCGTTCAGCGGGACCATGACAGGGCGCCGATGGAGGCCCATAGACGCGTATGCCATATTTATCAGACTGCAGGCCTCAATAGAGGCCTTCGCACCCGCGCAGATGTTATAGACCGCGCCAGGCCGGAAGTGCCGGTCGAACAGACGCGAAAGCGCGGCCGCGGCCCACTCGTCAGAGATCAGGTCTATACGGCAGCCCGGCACACCTGGAAGGAGACGAAGTGGATTGCGCGGGATCAGTCGAAGAGCCTGGTGAAGATAATCCGTCTGTGACCCGGCAACTGAACTGAGACGAAAGACGGCCGCCGGAATGTTTGGCATCGAAGCAAATACTTCGCGCTCGGCTTCGTACTTGGCTTGTTCATAAGGATTGACGAAGCCGCTGCAGTTGTCATACTCACGTTCCGGGAGTTCACCTGCATCGCGGCCCATCACGTACGTCGTGCTGACGTGGGCGAATCGCTCAAGCTTGCTCGCCTCCCTCGCAAGGCCGAGCACCGTGCGGGTGCCGCTCGTGTTGACGGTGCGCGACTCTTCAATTGAGCGGTTGAACCGGATATCCGCGGCGCAATGCACGATCTCGGTGATCGTGTTCGTCAACCAGTTCCAGGTAGCGCGATCAACGCCCAATCGCGGAGTTCGCAGATCGCCAATAATCACGGTGACCCGCGCATCCCGGATCGCCCGATCCGCATCGCGAACCAGCACTGTGATGTGGCGTGACGGGTCGGCCGCAAGCAGTAACCGAAGCCAGCGACGTCCAATCGTGCCGGTTGAGCCGGTCAGAAACAGATGCGATTTCAAGGTAGGACCGTACCTCCAGGAGGATGTGTGCCGATTCAACCCGAATTCTTACTCGCCTGCACCGACCGATACCATCTTTACACCCGCGTCTTCGCACGGCCTCCATAAGAAGGTATCGGCGGTTAGGGACTCCTCAACAGACGAGCCCGGTAGGTTCGGGCGCGCTCCAGATCTGGCTGCAGTACCAGCGAGCGCTGGTATGCGGCGATGGCTCCGGCCCGATCTCCAGTGGCCTCGCGGGCGACTCCCATGTTCAGCCACGACAGCGGATCGCTGCCGGAGACCTGCACTGCGGTTGAGAGCAGACGGAGAGCGATATCGAATCGGGCCGTGCCGGCATAGAGCGTTGCGAGTGTATTCAGCAACGAGGAATCGTTGGGCATGCGGGAGAGTGCGGGTGCAACCAGTCCAATTGCGGCATCCACGTCACCGCGCGACATGAAGAGTTCCGCCGCAAGCACGTAGGCATGTGGGTCGTTCGGTGAGATCTCTATCACGCGCCGTACAGCAGCCAAGGACTCCTGCGCTTTGCCGGCTTTCCTGAACGCTTCCGCCAGGGCGAAGTACGGCTCCGGGGCGGATGGGCGGGCAGCTTCGATGGCCTTATTCAGAACAGCAGCATCGTCCCCCGCCATAGCGAGGTACAGGCGGTTCTCGGGCGTTTCGGGGAGCGTGGACGGGTAGAGCAGTTTCACCGGGCCGGAAATTCTGTCATGGCTTTCAGGAACCATCGCCAGCAGATCCCCCGTGAGCGGAGTCCTGCGGATGTGATGGTCGGTCATAACCACATGAACGGCATCCTGTGTCCGGCTTTTTTGCATATGGCAGCCGGTACAATCGCGCCGAGCCGCCCCATGTGTCCCGGCGTGGCAGGTCCTGCATACCTGTTTGTAATGGACCAGCGCCTCAGTTCCGTGGATCTCGGAATGCGGATCGTGACAGGTGGTGCAGGTCAAACGCCCTTCGCTGCGCAGGAAACATTGTGACTTCATGAGTCCGTACGCCGACCCGTTCACGGTGATTCTCTGCAGCGGCGATGTCTTCGCGAATTCGAAGTAGATCATGAAATCGCTTAAGGCTTCACCAGGGCGAAACGAGAACGGGCCACGCCCAAAGCGGCGAATTGCCTCAGGCAGTGTACGACTGGCGGATTCCATGTGGCATTGCAGGCAGACCTCCATGCTGCGCTGAGGACTCAGCCTGGCCGGATTAACCACCGGCCCCTTGAGACGGACGTGCAGGTCGCCGGGGCCGTGACACCGCTGGCAATCGATGCCGTGCGCCAAACCCTTGTTTGATTCCGAGGGGTAGCCATTATGGCAAAAGAGACAGGAATCCGAGACCTCACGGCGGAAATCAGAGTGGTCCGGGCGATCGTACCCAGGGCTCATGTTCCAGGAGCCGTTCTTTTCGGAGTACCAGCTCAACGGCAGTTCGAGCAGCTTTCCGTTCTCCTCGCGGTGAACAAAGGTTTTGGAGTGCTCTCCCGATCCGATCTGGTAGTCTATTCTGCTCTCGAAAAACGGCGCCGATCTCTGAAGAAAGTAACCTTCGTCCTTCCGCACTACGGCATACCGGCGTTGCGATGTCGCATGCAGGAAATCAACCGGAAGCGAAAGCTTGCCGACAGGCCCAAAGGACCTTGCCATTCCGCTCTTCTGGTAGGAGTCGAAGATCCCAGGGTGGCATGGCCGACAACTGGTGGGATCCACGTAGCCAGGTTCGGCAGCCCATACGGTGGACAGCACGAAACAGAGCACCCAACGCACGTCAGCGCCGTCCTTCCCGTTTGAGAGCCAACCCCATCTCAAGATTTCTCCGCGCCTCAGCGTGGTCGGGCTGAAGGCGCAACACTTCCTGGAATTCAGCGATTGCGGCATCCAGCTTCCCCGCATCGCCCAGAGCCTGCCCCAGGCTCAAGTGCGCGGCAGTAAATCCGGGCTGCATCGCGATCGCACGCCGGTACTCCGTGATCGCCGCATCCATGGACCCGCTCTCCTGCAGCAATCTTGCCAGGTTATATCGCGCTTCCAGGAAATTCGGTTTGATTGCCGCGGCACGCTTCAGATGGTCCATCGCTTCCGCTGGCCGGTGCGCAGACGCCAGAACGCGCCCCAGGTTGTTGTGCGCTTCCGCAAACCCGGGATCTATCCGTAGTGCCTCGTTAAGCTCTCCCTCAGCCTTCTCATAGTTGCCCTGTTCTGAATACAGATTGCCAAGATTGTTGTGTGCCTCGGGGTACGCCGGGCGGGCACGGATCGCATTCCCATAATGCTCCGCAGCATCGGACGCCTTGCCCGCCTTTACGAGAACATTCCCGAGCGCATACTCTGCCTCAGCGAACCCGGGGTGCGCACGGATGGCTTCCTTGTATTCCGCTATCGCCTGATCGGTCTGGCCCGAAGCTGCAAGAGCTTCCGCCAGGTTGTAGCGCGCTTTAGTAAGTCCCGGATCTTTCGCGAGCGCCTGCCGGAACATAGCGATCGCGCCCGATGCATTCCCCTCCGCCAGATATCCCTCGCCCAGAACGGCTACGGCTTTCGCGGGAGTATCTGCGTTTAGCTGGTGTTCCAGCATCTGAATTCCCTGGACCCGTGCTGCTCCGTTACTTACCATGGCCACCCCGAGATACAGATCGCGTTCTCCTGGCGGAAGCTGCGCCGGATAGTACAGCACCGGAGTTCCTTTGCTGTGTCCTGGCTCCGGCGGAAGTCCGGTACGGTCCGTGAATGCGGGCTTCCGTTGAATCAGATGATCCGTCATCACCACGTGAACGGCATCGTCGGTGCGCCGGCCCGGCATATGACAGCTGACACAGTTCGAATTCTGCAGGCTGGGGTGTGCCGGACTGGTTACATGGGGATGGCAGCCAACGCAGACCTTACGATACCCGGGCACGACGAGCTCGCCGCGGGCGGCCTGGTGAGGATTGTGGCACGAAATGCACGTGAGCTTTCCTGCGCTTTTCAGAAAGCAGGCCGACTGGCGTAAACGGTACGCCTGGTTGACGATTTCAAACTTATCGGGACGGCCAGTCCCTGGGGCCTCATCGAACTGCACCACATAGGCAGTGAGCGCTTCGCCTGGACGGAACGAGTTCACTCCTCGCTCGAAACGCCTGACCATGGAGGGGAGATCCGTACTGGTCGTTTCGAGATGGCATTGCATACATACATCCATCTGCCGCTCCGAGCTTAGTCTTGCCGGGTTCACAATGGCCACCCTGATGTCCTGCCCGGCGGCCTTACCGCTCGCTGCCAGATCGATGTGTCGCGAGCCGGGCCCATGGCATCGCTGGCAATCGATACCATGGGCGAGACTCCCATCGGAGGCGGGGTATGCGTTATGGCAGAACAGGCAACGGTCATCCACAAGCCGGGTGGCATCGGCGGGATTTGCATTGTCGAAGCCCGGACTCATGCCCCATCGCTTTTCCTGCGTGTACCAGGTGACCGGAAGTTCGCTCAACTCGCCGTTGTTGGACCGGTGCAGGTACGTGCGCGCATGGTTGCCTGACCCGATCGCGTACGTTACCTCCTGTTCGAGGACATTGACTTGCCGGCCTTTCGCGTCCAACTCATAACGCTTTTGAAAAGACTGTTGCCCCCTCCGCTGCATCTGGTAGTAACGTCCCGAAGCGGAGTGGAAGAATTGGTTGTTGCGGTCGTAATCCTCAATTGGCGTGACGCGGTCGATCGCACTAAAGGAATGGGCCATCCCTATCTGGTGATAAGAGCTGGCAACGCCGGAGTGACAGGATGTACACCGACTCGCGTCCACATACCTGCTCACAGGCAGCGAACTGGCGGGGCTCCGATACCGAAGGAACCAAACTGAGGCCGCAGCTATTGACAGCAAGGCGGCCGTACAGACTAAAACCCGGAAGTTCGTACTAGGCAAGAACCTGCTTGATCACCGTCCCGCCGGTGTCTGTCAATCTCTGATTGCGACCGGCACTGTAGTAGGTCAGCTGCAGGTTGTTAAGGCCCATCAACTCCAGAACGGTCGCGTGCACGTCGCGCATCCGATAGACATCCTGCACGGCTTTGAAGCCCAGATCATCCGTTGCGCCGACCAGGGTACCGGGCTTGATGCCGCCGCCGGCAAACCATATGGTCATCGCACGGGTGTTGTGGTCTCGTCCCGCTTTGTCCCGCAAGTCCGCGGGGTTATCGGGCGTGCGGCCGAACTCGCCCATCCACACAACCAGAGTGGAGTCCAGCAGTCCACGCTGCTTTAGATCCTTGAGCAACGCTGCAATCGGTTTGTCAGTCTCCGCCGCGTTTTTGGTATGGTTTTTGACGATCTCAGTGTGTCCGTCCCAGGACTGGCTCGGCGTATAGAGCTGCACAAACCGGACACCCTTCTCAACCATTTTGCGGGCCATGAGACACCGTTTTCCAAACGATTCGGTCACGGGATCATTCATTCCGTACATCTCCCGAACAGACTGCGGTTCTGCGCCTGTATCAAGCGCGCCCGGAACCTCGGCCTGCATGCGATAGGCAAGCTCATAGGAATCCATGCGCCCCTGCAGATCGGGATTGGTCATGTGCGTTGCAAGGAATTCCTGGTTATATGAGCGCAGCATGTCCATCTGGCGCGCCTGCGCTTCGGCAGTCACGTCGGCGGGCGGCTTTAAATCGAGGATTGGGTCACCCTTCCAGCGCAAGACAGTTCCCTGGTAACTCGCCGGGAGGAATCCCGGACCCCATTGCTGCGATCCGCTGAACGGCAGAGAACGAAAATCCGGAAGAACGACGAAAGCCGGCAGGTTCTGGTTCTCGGTGCCAAGCCCATACGTGACCCACGCACCCATCGACGGCTTGCCTGGGATCACAACGCCGGTGTTCATCAGGAACACAGCAGCCGGGTGGTTTCCGTTCTCCGTCTGAATGGACCGAACAAACGCCATGTCATCCACACAGGTAGCCACATGGGGGAAAAGGCTCGAAACGTCCATGCCACACTGGCCATGCTTCTGGAACGGGAACGCGCTTTTCAGAATTAATCTCGGCTTGGCGAACAGATTCGCCTGATCCGTATTCTTTTCCTTGCTCCAATCCATCACGGTGTTGTCAAACTTAGACAGGTCGCTTTTTGGATCGAACGTGTCCATTTGGCTTACGCCGCCCAACATCGTGAGAAAAATGCACGATTTTGCTTTAGGCGTGTGGTGCGGCTGCTTCGGCGCCAGAGGATTGCCATGGCTGGTTGCAGCGTTCAGGTCACGATTGAGGAGATCGAGCAGCGCGAGGCCGCCCACTCCGGTAAGGCTCTGATAAAGAAAGCTACGTCGGGCGAGTTTGTGATCCATGGCTACTCTAGATAAATGAATTCGTTCAGGTTGAACAGCACCACACCAAGGCGCGTGAGCGCTTCCAGCGGCTGAGCGCTGGTGAACAGTTCCGCTGCCTTCTTCCGTTCCCCGGATGATGGGGTCCGGCCGAGCGCTAACATGAATGCTTTGTCCAATTCCTTATCACGGTCCGGCCCCGCCAACTCGACTACTCGCTCGGCGAAATGCTTCGCTCCCGTGTTGATGAACTCGCTGTTTAGCAGGGTGAAAGCCTGCGTCGGCACTACCGTGGTGCTTCGCCGCGAGCAGACTTCACTCATATTCGCACCGTCGAAAACCTCGATCATCGGGTTCATCACAGACCGGCGCTGGAAGGTGTAAATAGTCCGCCGGGCCTGCCCTTTTTCATCGGAGGGAAACCATTTGAAAAATTCGAAGCCGCTGGCGACGTCTGTAGGGACGCTTACGAAGGCCCCCGGGCCGCCCTCAACCTTCTGCATCTGCCCGTTCAGCGACAGCACAGTATCCCGGATCGTCTCGCCCTCTAAGCGAAGCCAGTTCATCCGCCACAGC
The DNA here is from genome assembly GCA_030838885.1 of Bryobacterales bacterium. Classification (GTDB taxonomy): domain Bacteria; phylum Acidobacteriota; class Terriglobia; order Bryobacterales; family Bryobacteraceae; genus BOG-234. Next base: position 9,912 of record JAUZEU010000447.1, read on the forward strand.
ATCCGGTTCTTCGGATCGACTTCCGTATACTTTGCGAACTCCGGACTGTCAGTAGACTGGCGGTAAGTATTAGAAGTCAGCATCAGGCGATGCATTGCCTTGAGACTCCACTTCTTCTCGACAAAGGTGGCTGCGAGCCAGTCCAGCAACTCGGGATGCGAGGGACGATCACCGTTGATACCAAAGTCACTTGGCGTCTGAATAATACCTTCTCCGAAATGATGCTGCCACAGCCGGTTCATCATGACGCGCGCTGTGAGAGGGTTTTCCGGAGACGTAATCCATTCGGCCAGGGCCGTGCGACGACCGGAACTACCGCCGGCGAACGGAATCTTGGCTGGCTCAGATTTACCCACCACCGCCTGCAGAAATCCCGGCTCTACCTTCTCCGTCTTGTTCGCCAGCTCTCCGCCTGCCAGCACGTAGGTGTCCGCCAGGGACGGAACCTGAGGCGGTGTTACATCCGAGACCGAATAGGCCATTGGATGATAGCGCGCCACACTTTCGCGCAGTTTCCGCGCAAGCAAAGTAGCCTCGTTCCATTTGGTTCGTTCCTCCTCGCTGAAGAGGGGGTCTTTGGCGTCCTTGAGCGTCTTTGTGAATTCACCGCCCTTCTTGTCATCAGCGGGCAAATGCTTGACGGAAGTGAACTTCTCCTTCAATCCCTTTTCCAACGTTTTCAGCGCTTCTTCAGCATTGTCCGCTTCGTCCTCATATTTGCGCAGCAGTGACTGCATGAGGCGTGGATTTTCAGAAGGAAGAAACGGTGCAGCGCGATCATCCACGCGCATCGGGGCAAGGAATGCCTGTAAGCGATAGAAGTCCCGCTGCGGGATTGGATCGTATTTATGGTCGTGGCAGCGGGCGCAACCCACTGTGAAGCCCAGAAACACCTGACCCACCGTGCCGGTCACTTCGTTCAATACGTCCTGCCGCAGTTGCGTCTTAAAGTTCGCGTCCGCTTCCCACGTTCCCATCCTCAGGAAGCCGAGAGCGACCAGGTGCTCGGAACGGTCGCCGTCCTGCATTTCGTCACCTGCAAGCTGTTCCTGCACAAAGGTTGTGTAAGGTTTGTCCTGATTAAAAGAGCGGATGACGTAATCCCGATAGCGCCACGCCGTCGGACGCTCCCCATCAATTGCAAAGCCGTCCGATTCGGCAAACCGCGCAAGGTCAAGCCAATGCCGGCCCCATCGTTCGCCATAGCGGCTATCATTTAGCAGCTTGTCTACCACCTTCTCATAGGCGTCCGGCGCGGCGTCATGTTCAAATGCTTCGATCTCGGAGGGAGTAGGCGGAAGGCCGATCAAATCGAAGTAAACGCGCCGCAGGAGGGCCCGCTTCGAAGCAGCGGGCGCAGGCTTGAGCCCCTTCTGCTCCAGCCTGGCGAGCACGAATGCATCCACCGGATTCTTCGGCCAGCTC